>NZ_JBPGXO010000022.1:0-71846 GCF_056755555.1 Luteibacter sp. SVR4-7G
GCTCATACCCTATCTCCACTGTGGATCGGCGGTTCAGCCGCCTCGGTCCCATTTGACAATCGCTAAACTGAACGACGCCTTAGACTCCCGCTTAGGTTCATCCAGGCATCACACCCACATGCTCGACCTCGTAGACACCCATGCACACCTGGACGACCGTTCGTTCGACGGCGACCGCGGCGACATGTTCGAGCGCTCCACCGAGGCCGGCGTGCGGCGCTGGATCGTACCTGCCATCGATCGCGGAAACTGGGAGAACGTCGAGCTTTTGGCCGCGTCACAGAAGGGAGTCTTCGCAGCCTACGGCCTGCACCCGCTCTTCCTCGACCATCATCGCGACGAGCACCTGGACGAACTTCCGGCGTGGCTCGAGAACCGCGGCGCAGTGGCCGTCGGCGAAATCGGGCTCGATTTCTTCGTCGAGGGGCTGGATCCGGATCGCCAGCGCGACCTGTTCCTGCGCCAGCTGCACATCGCCAAGGCGCACGACCTGCCGGTGATCGTCCATGCGCGCCGCGCTTTCGAGGAAGTCATCCACACGCTGCGCCGAGTCGGCGGACTCCGGGGCGTGGTCCATAGTTTTTCCGGCAGCGAAGAGCAGGCGCGGCAGCTGTTCGAACTCGGCTTCCACATCGGCATCGGCGGCCCGGTGACGTACGATCGCGCACAGCGCATCCACCGGGTCGTGGCCAACATGCCGCTGGAATGGCTGCTGCTGGAGACGGATGCTCCCGACCAGCCGTGCTCCCACCACCGCGGGGAGCGCAACGAGCCGGCGTACATGCTCGACGTGCTGCAGACGGTGGCGCGCCTGCGCGGCGAGTCCGAGGAGCAGGTCGCCGCGCGGACCACGGCCAACGCCGTCGACCTGTTCCGGTTGTGAGCGCCGGCATATTGCGGTGGTGAGGATATCCTTGCTAGCCTGATATTTCACCAGCGAACTATTAGCCAGCGAAATGTCGAGTCTCAAACCGCATGTCGAGGCCATGTACGAAGGCGTCGGCCGCGTTGCCCAGCGCATTCCCGAGATGCCCGTGTCCGAGGTGCTCCTCGTACGCATGCTGATGATGACGGCAGGGGCGCTGCTGCGCAGCTTCGAGAGCAAGCTCAAGCCCTATGGCCTGAACGACAGCGATTTCCGCACGCTGATGATGCTGTACAGCAGCGAGGACGGCACCGCGAGCCCCGGCGAACTGTGCTCCCTCGCCGAACAGAAGCCCACGAACATGACGCGCATCGCCAACGCGCTGACCAAGCGCGGCCTGATTTCCCGGGCGCATGCGACGCACGACCGGCGCCAGGTGGTCCTCCGCATCACCCCGGCGGGACGGCGTTTCGTCACCAAGATGCTGCCTCCCCTGTTTCCGCCGGTGATCGAATCCTTCGCCTGTTTCAGCGCCAGCGAGCGGAAGACCTTCGAGCGCCTGCTGAAGAAACTCGCCCTGCATATCGACCCGCTGGTCGAACCGGACGCTTCCCCATGAATCCTGCCTCGCTCCGCCCCGCCCTGCTCGCGTGCGCGGTCGCCGCGCTGCTGGCCGCCTGCCACGTGCCGGCGAAGATCGAGCGGCCCGCCCTCCGCGACGAAGCCCCGCTCGCGGGCCTGTCCACGGCCCAGCGCGCCGGATGGCCCGCCGCCGACTGGTGGCGCGCCTATGGCGACCCACAGCTCGACACGCTGATGGACATGGCCTTGCGCGGCGCGCCCGACCTGGCCCAGGCGCGGGCACGCGTCTCCTCCGCGGAGCAGAACATCCGCGTCGCGGCGGCGCAGTCCGGCCTTCGCGTGGACGGCAGCGGCCAGGTGGCGCGCCAGCGCATGAGCGAGCACGGCCTCATTCCGTCGCAGTTCCTGGGCTTCACCTGGTACAACCAGGCCGACCTCGGCATCCAGGTCCGCTACGACTTCGACTGGTGGGGCAAGAAGCGCTACGCGATCGAATCGGCCATCGACAGCGCACGTGCCGCGGAAGCCGAACGTTCGGCCGCGTCGCTCGGCATCCAGGCGATGGTGGCCGACACGTACTTCGGCTGGCTTGCCGACGAGGCACGCGTCGCGCTGGCCGACCGGCTCGTCGCGGTGCGCGAGCGCGCGCTGCGTATCGCCGAACTGCGCGTGAAGCAGGGCGTGGACGTACCCGACACCGCGCAGCAGGCGCGTGCCGAACTGGCCGGCGCCCGCCAGCAGCGCACGGCCCTGCAAGGCTCGGCCGATATTCGCCGCGCGTCGATCGCCACGCTGGTCGGCGTGGCGCCGGCGGAATTGTCCACGCTCGCGCCGCGCGCCCTGCCCGAGGTTACCCCGGGCCTGCCATCCGATGCAGGCACCGACCTCATGGCGCGCCGCCCCGACATCGCCGCCAGCCGCTGGCAGGTGGAAGCCGCGCTGCGCCAGACCGATGCGGCCCGGGCGCAGTTCTTCCCCGACGTGAGCCTGAGCGCCATGGCCGGCCTGTCGAGCATCGACATGGACAAGGTCTTCTCCGCCGACAGCCGCGTGTTCTCGCTCACCCCCGCGATCCACTTGCCGATTTTCGAGGGCGGCGCGCTGGAAGCGAACCATGGCGTAAGCCGTGCTCAGCTGGACGCCGCCGTGGCGCAGTACAACGCCACCGTGGCCTCCGCCGCACGCGACGTCGCCACCCAGGCATTGGGCGCGCAGCAACTCGCCAACCGAAGGGTCCAGCAAGCCACGCAGATCGATGCGGCCCATGCCTTGCTCGCCACCGCCCGCGCCCGCGCGGCCCGCGGCGTGCGCGACGACCGCGAGTCGCTGGCCACGGAGGCCGCGCTGATCCAGCAGCAGGACATGGATGCCGAACTGCACGCGCAGGCCCTCTCCACCGATGTCGCACTCATCAAGGCGCTTGGCGGCGGCTACCGCGCCGAGCCCGTCGAATCCCCGTCCACGACTTCAAGCACCCACGGAGCCACGAGCCCATGAGCGCCTCTCCCAACGATACCAAGCGCGAACAGGACGACGGCGGTAACGCGCCCAAGGACAAGCGCAAGCGCGGCCGCGCGCTGCTCATCGCGCTGATCGTGTTCGTCCTTGCCGGCCTGATCTGGTTCCTGCTCTGGCTGTTCGTCTTCTCGAAGCGGGAGACCACCGACGACGCCTACATCGGCGGCAACCAGGTGGGAATTTCGGCGCAGGTGCCGGGCATTGTCGTGGGTGTGTACGCGGACGATACCCAGCGCGTGAACGCCGGCCAGGTGCTCGTTCGCCTCGACCCCACGGATGCCGACGTCGCCCTGCGCAAGGCGGGCAGCGCCCTCGCCCAGGCCGTGCGCCAGGTACGCCAGCAGACGCAATCCGCCGCGAGCGCCGACGCGGCCCTGATTGCGCGCAGGCAGGACCTGAAACGCGCTCAGGACGATCTCAAGCGCCGCGTGCCGCTGCTCGCCGAAAAAGCCGTGGCACCTGAAGAAGTGCAGCACGCCCGCGACGCCGTCACCAGCGCGCAATCCGCGCTGGATGCCGCGCAACGCCAGGCCGACGCCGCCCGCGCGCTCGTCGACGGCAGCGATGTCGAGGGCAATCCCGCGGTGGCACAGGCACGCGCCAACTTCCGCCAGGCGTGGATCGCCGCGCAGCGCAACGCGATCGTCGCGCCCATCGACGGTTACGTCGCCCAGCGCAGCGTGCAGGTGGGCAACAGCGTGCAACCCGGCCAGCAGTTGATGACGGTGGTGCCGCTGCGCGATCTCTGGGTCGACGCCAACTTCAAGGAAGCCCAGCTGCGCCACGTGCGCATCGGCCAGCCGGCGAAGATCGAGGCCGACATCTACGGCGGCGACGTCGATTACCACGGTAAGGTCGTCGGCCTCGGTGCCGGCACCGGCAGTGCGTTCTCGCTGTTGCCCGCGCAGAACGCCACGGGCAACTGGATCAAGGTGGTGCAGCGCGTACCGGTGCGCATCGCGCTGGATCCGAAGGACCTCGACAGGCATCCGCTGCGCATCGGACTCTCGACCAAGGTCACCGTCGACATCACCGACGACAAGGGCGACGTGCTCGCGCGGCAGCCCTCCACGGTGCCGGTCGCGCAGACCCGCGTGTATGACGAGGTGGCCGCCAAGGCGGACGCCGCCGCCGACACCATCGTTCGCGCCAACCTCGGAGCCAGCGCCCCTTGAGCGACGATACCGCCCCCGCGGAAACCCCCGCCAACGGTGGACCGAAGCCGCTGCATGGCGGCCCCCTGGTCCTGCTGACGATCGCCGTCGCGTTCTCCACCTTCATGGAGATCCTCGACATGACCATCGTCAACGTGGCCGTGCCGCACATCGCCGGCAGCCTCGGCGTGAGTGCAAGCGAAGGCACCTGGGCGATCAGCTCGTACGCGCTGGCCAGCGCGATCATGCAGCCGCTCACGGGCTGGCTGGCGAAACGCTTCGGCGAAGTACGGACGTTCTGCGCCTCGGTGGGCCTGTTCGTCGCGTTCTCGATGCTCTGCGGCCTTGCCACCAACATGCCCATGCTGGTGATCTTCCGCCTGATGCAGGGCGCGGGCTCGGGGCCGATGGTGGCCTTGTCGCTGTCGCTGCTGCTGGCGAGCTACCCGAAGACCAAGCAAGGCATCGCCCTGGCGATGTGGGCGATGACGGTGGTGGTCGCACCCATCTTCGGTCCGATCCTCGGCGGCTACCTCACCGACAACTTCTCCTGGCCGTGGATCTTCTACATCAACGTGCCGGTCGGTGCGGCCGCGGGCGTCGTCACGTGGGCCATCCTGCGCCGCCGCGAAACGAAGATCGTGAAGGCACCCATCGATACCGTGGGCCTCGCATTGCTGGTGATCGGCGTGGGCTGCCTGCAGTTCATGCTGGACAACGGCAACGACCACGACTGGTTCGCCTCGCCGATGATCCTCACGCTGGGCCTCATCGCCCTCGTCACCCTGGTGTTCCTCGTCATCTGGGAGCTCACCGCGAAGCATCCGGTGGTGGACCTGTCACTGTTCGCGCGGCGCAACTTCGCCATCGGCGTGACCGCGCTGTCGCTGGGCATGCTCGCCTTCTTCGGCATCAACGTGGTGTTCCCGCTCTGGCTGCAGACCACGCTCGGCTACACGGCTACCTGGGCCGGCCTCGCCACCGCGCCGGTAGGCATCCTGGCCTTCCTGGTCTCGCCTTTCATCGGCAGGAACATCCAGCGCCTGGAACTGCGCGCGGTGGTGACCTTCGCCTTCATCGTGTTCGCCTTCACCTCGTTCTGGTTCGCGGGCTTCAACAGCGGTGCCTCGTTCTCGGCGCTGGTGGTCCCGCGCTTCATCATGGGCATCGCCATCGCCTGTTTCTTCATCCCGCTGAACCAGATCTTCCTGTCCGGACTCAATCCCGACCAGATCGCCGGTGCCTCGGGGCTGGCGAATTTCTGCCGCACGCTCGCTTCCAGCGTGTCGACCGCGCTCACCGTCACCTTGTGGCAGCACCGGACGGATTCCCATCATGCGTCGCTGACCGAGTACGTGACGCACGCCTCGCCGGCGACCACGGCGTTCACGCAGAAGCTCACCTCGCTCGGCATTCCGGGCAAACCGGGGCTCGCCGTGGTCGACCAGCTGGTGACGCGCGAGGCGGCCACGCTGGCGGTGAACGACGTCTTCTGGGGTTGCGCCATCCTGTTCCTGGCGCTCATTCCCATCCTCTGGTTTGCGAAACCGCCGTTCGGCAACGCAGGCGGTGCGGCCGCGCATTAAATGGCTGTTACCTAAATCGATCCAAAGAGCTTTGTGAAATCCGTAATCGATTACAGTGACCTGCGGCAACTGGTGCGGCGCAATACCTCGTGGTAGTTTTCGCCGCATGGCACAAACCCTACGCATCATCAAAAAGTATCCGAACCGTCGTCTCTATGACACGGAAATCTCGAGCTATATCACGCTGGAGGAAGTCCGCCAGCTGGTGCTCGACGGGGAAACTTTCGAGGTTCGCGACGCCAAGTCGGGCGAAGACCTGACCCGTTCGGTCCTGCTGCAGATCATCGCGGAGCACGAGGAACATGGCCAGCCGATGCTCTCGCCGCAGTTGCTGTCGCACATCATCCGTTTTTACGGAGACTCGCTGCAGGGCTTCATGGGGCCGTACCTGGAGCGCAGCCTGCAGGTGTTCCTGGACCAGCAGCAGCAGTTCCGCAACCAGCTCAACAGCCTGATGGGGCAGACGCCCTGGTCCATGCTCAACGAGATGACCGAGCGCAACCTCGACGTCTGGAAGTCGATGCAGCGCGGTTTCCTCGACGCCGCCACGGCGAAGCCGGCGGAGCCCGTGCGGCCCGCCCCGCGCACCGGCAAGAAAGCCGGCTGAGCCTCGCCGGGGCGCTCTTGCCTCCGGCGGCGCTGCGGCGCACGATGCGCTGCCCCGCAATATTGCGTCCGGACGAAGGTCGCCATGCCCCGTAACGACATCGCCGTGGTCGGCGCCGGACTGGTCGGTGCCCTGGTCGCCACCCTGCTGACCCAGCGCGGTTTCCGCGTCACCGTCTACGAAAAGCGCCCGGATCCCCGTAAGGCGGGTTTCCTGGGCGGCCGTTCGATCAATCTCGCCCTGGCCGAGCGTGGGCTGCATGCCCTGCGCGCCACGGGCCTCGCGGATCAGGTGCTGGCGCAGGCCGTGATGATGCGCGGCCGGATGGTCCATGACCCGGCCGGCCACAGCGGGCTGCAGCGCTACGGCGTGGACGATTCCGAGGTGATCTGGTCGGTATCCCGCGGCGGCCTCAACACCCTGATGCTCGATGCCGCCGAAGCGGCGGGCGCCACGGTGCATTTCGACCAGGGGCTGGTGAGCGCCGACCTCGATGCCGGGACGTTGCGGCTGCGCGACGCCGACGGCGCCGAGCGTACGGTCGAGGCGCCGGTGGTGATCGGTGCCGATGGCGCCGGCTCGGCGCTGCGCGCGGCGATGCATGCCCATGCGCCGCTGGGCGAGCGCGTGGAAGAACTGGGGCACGGGTACAAGGAACTCGAGATCCCGTCCGGCACCGATCCCGCCGCGCCCTTCGCCATCGAACGCAACGCCCTGCATATCTGGCCGCGCGGCCACTACATGTGCATCGCCTTGCCGAACCGCGAAGGCAGCTTCACCGTCACGCTGTTCCTGCCGAACGACGGCGCGCACCCGAGCTTCCGCACGATTGCCGGAGCCGGTGCCGCCGAGGCGTTCTTCCGCACCGACTTCCCCGACGCGCTGGCCCTCATGCCGGATTTCGCGGCCGATTGGGCGGCCCATCCGGTAGGCACGTTGGGCACGCTGTACCTGGACCGCTGGCACGTCGGCGGACGCGCGCTGCTGATCGGCGACGCCGCGCACGCGATCGTGCCCTTCCACGGCCAGGGCATGAACTGCGGTTTCGAGGACGCAGCCGAGCTGGCCGAGCTTTTCGCGGCGCAGCCGGACGATGCCACGGCGGTCTTCGCCGCGTTCGAAGCGAAGCGCAAGCCGAACGCCGACGCCATCGCGCAGATGGCACTGGAAAACTACATGGAAATGCGCCACTCGGTCGCCGATCCGCACTACCTGCGCAAGCGCGAGCTCGGCGCCCTGCTCGCGGAGCGTTCGCCCACGCACTACCTGCCGCGCTACCGCATGGTCACCTTCACGCACCTGCCCTACGCGTACGCACTGGAGCGCGGCCGCGCGCAGGATGTGCTGGTGGAGCAGCTGCTGAAAGGACACGAGACCGTGGCATCGGTAGACCTGGATGCCGCGGTGCGCACGCTGGAAGCCACCCTGCCCCCGCTGCCGCCCCTCCTGTAGCAGCGAACCTTGTCCTGTAGGAGCGCGCCTTGCGCGCGACATCTTTTGAGGCCGTGCCCTCAAGGCTGGCGCGCCAGGTTTGAGGACTGAGCCGAAAAGCTGTCGCGCGCAAGGCGCGCTCCTACATGGACAATGTTGCTCGTGGCGGCAACAATCGCGGGATGATTTCTGCTTCCGGACCCGTCCCACTGCTCGAAGCCCGCGCGCTCAGCTTCCTGCGCCAGGACGAGCCCGTGTTCGGACCCCTGGATTTCGCCTTGCATCCGGGCGAGATCGCGCTGGTCGAAGGCGACAACGGCAGTGGCAAGACCACCCTCATGCGCGTGCTCACCGGCATGCTGCGTCCCGGCGAGGGCGAGGTGCGGCTGGACGGCGCCGCGTTCTCGCTCGACACCATGGCAGGCGCGGTCGTCTTCCTCGGCCACCACCTGGGACTGAAGCTGGACCTCTCCGCCCGCGAAAACCTGCGCGTGAGTACCGGACTCTACGGTCAGCGCGAGAACAGCGACGCCGCCTCGGCGCTGGCGGAAGTCGGCCTTGCCGGTTTCGAGGACGAACCCGTGCGCCGTCTCTCCGCCGGACAGAAGAAACGCGCCGCCCTGGCCCGTCTGCTGCTCGTGCCCGCGCGCGTGTGGCTGTTGGACGAGCCCTACGCCAATCTCGACCGTGAAGGCATCGCGCTGGTGAACCGCCTGCTCGAAGGCCACGCCGCGCGCGGCGGCGCCGCGCTCGTCACCAGCCATGGTGCGGTGAGGTTCGCCGGCGGCGAGCCGCGACGCATCCGGCTGCACGCATGACACCCGGCAGCACGCCCGCCGCGTGCGCCGCCGTGCTCCGGCGCGACCTCACCCTGGCCTGGCGGCGCCGGGGCGACATCGCCATGCCGGTGCTTTACGCCGTCATCGTCGCCACCCTGTTTCCCTTCGCGCTGGGCCCCGAGCCCACCTTGCTCGCCCGCATCGCCGGCGGCGTGGTGTTCGTCACGGTCGTGCTGGCCGTGTTGCTTTCGCTGGACCACCTGTTCCGGGCGGACATCGAGGATGGCTCGATGGAGCAGCTGATGCTCGCGCCGCAGCCGCTGGCCCTGCTGGTGGGCATGAAGATCCTCGCCCACTGGATCACCTCGTCGCTGCCGCTGATCGTCGTGGCGCCGCTGCTGGCCGGCATGCTGAAACTTCCGCCGGCCGCGACGCCGGTGCTGCTCATCGCACTGGGTCTTGCGACGCCGCTGCTGAGCCTGCTCGGGGCGGTGCTGGTCGCGCTGACGGCCGGATCGAGGCGCTCTGGTATGCTTCTCGCGCTCATGTTGCTGCCGTTGTGCGTGCCGGTCGTGATCTTCGCCGCCGGAGCCGTGGCCGCCGCGCAGGAAGGGCTGCCGTGGATCGCGCCGATCGCCTGGCTTGGCGCCGGCCTCGTCATGGCGCTGGTCCTCGCGCCGCTGGCCTGCGCCGCCGCGCTGCGCATCGCCATGGACACATGAACGTACGCAACCGTGCGGCCCGAACGGGGGACCCACGGTGCTAGACCGAATCGCGACGAGGATCGATGGCTAACTGGGTTCCACTCTGGCTACACCGCCTCGGCTCGCCGCCGGTGTTCTACCGCTTCGCCGGCGCCGTCCGGCCCTGGGCGCTGGGTCTTGCGCTCGTACTGGGGCTGGTGGCGCTGTATGGCGGCCTCTTCGTCGCCCCTGCGGATTACCAGCAGGGCGATGCGTACCGCATCATCTTCCTGCACGTGCCCAGCGCGTGGATGAGCCTGTTCATCTACGGCGCGATGGCCGTGGCCGCCTTCGTGGGCCTGGTCTGGCGAATCAAGATCGCCGAAGTCGTGGCGATGGAATCCGCGCCGGTCGGCGCCGCGTTCACTTTCATCACCCTCGTCACGGGTTCCCTTTGGGGCAAGCCGATGTGGGGCACGTGGTGGACCTGGGACGCGCGGCTCACCTCGGAGCTGGTGCTGCTCTTCATCTACCTCGGCGTGGTCGGGCTTTACCACTCTTTCGAGGATCGCCGGCAGGGCGCGCGCGCGGCATCCTTCCTCGTACTCGTCGGTGCGGTGAACGTGCCCATCGTGCACTTCTCGGTGAACTGGTGGAACACGCTGCACCAGGGTTCCACGGTGCGGCTGCTCGGTCCGTCGCACATCGAGGCCAGCATGCTCTGGCCCCTGTTGACCATGATGGCCGCCACCAAGCTCTACTACGTCGCCAGCCTGTTCGCCCGCGTTCGCGCCGACCTCATCGCCTCCGAAGGCGGCAAGGGCTGGGTGCGCGAGCTGCTCGCCGGCCGCGACGGGAGCGGCGCATGAACCTGGACCTCGCCATGGGCGCGTACGGGTTCTACGTGTGGTCCGCCGTCGCCGTCTTTTTCATCGTCCTCTTGATCGACACGCTGGCCCCGTTGGCCCGGCGCCGACGCAACCTGCGCGAACTCCGCGCACGCATCGCGCGCCAGGAAAACCGCCGCCGGCCGGGAACCGCTCGCAACAATGAATCCAACGCGTAAACGCCGCCTCGCCATCGTGATTTCGGTCGTCGCCGCCGCCGCCGTCGCGGTCGGCCTCATCGTGTTCGCCCTGCAGCGGAACATGAACTACCTGTTCACCCCCAGCCAGGTGCAGGAGGGCCAGGCGACGCAGTACGCCACCTTCCGCCTCGGTGGCATGGTGAAGGCCGGTTCCATCCAGCGTGCCGCCGATACTTTGAAGGTGAGCTTCATCGTCGTGGACGATGCGGGTGCGATGCCGGTGGAATACACGGGCATCCTTCCCGACCTGTTCCGCGACAACCAGTCCGTGATCGCCACGGGGCGCATGGACAGCGGCCGCTTCATCGCCAGTGAAGTGCTCGCCAAGCATGACGAGAACTACATGCCGAAGGAGCTCAAGGACGCGATGGCCAAGGCGCACGAGAACCGCAAGATCGACGACAAGGCCATGAAGGATCCGATGAAATGATCCCCGAACTCGGCCAGTTCGCCCTCGTCCTCGCGTTGATCCTCGCCCTCGCCCAGGGCGTGCTGCCGATCGTGGGCGCCTGGCGCGGCAACGCCGCGCTGATCGCCACGGCACGCCCCACCGCCGCGGGCCAGGCCGTGTTCGTGTTCGCCGCCATGGCGATCCTCGTCTACGCCTTCCTCAGCTACGACTTCTCCGTGGCGTACGTGGCCGACAATTCGAACCTCGCCCTGCCCTGGTATTACCGCATCACCGCGGTGTGGGGCGCGCACGAAGGCTCGATGCTGCTGTGGGTGTTCATCCTCAACGTCTGGTCGCTGGCGCTGGCCGCCTTCAGCCGCCACCTGCCCGAGGCCTTCGTGGCCCGTGTGCTCGGTGTACTGGGCCTCATCGGCGTGGGCTTCCTCGCCTTCATCCTATTCACCTCGAACCCGTTCCTGCGCGAACTGCCGATGCCGGCGGACGGCGCCGATCTCAATCCGGTGCTGCAGGACCCGGGCATGACCTTCCACCCGCCCGTGCTCTACATGGGCTATGTGGGTTTCTCCGTGGCCTTCGCGTTCTCCATTGCCGCCCTGCTCGGCGGCGGCATGGAACAGGCCTGGGTGCGCTGGGCACGCCCCTGGACCAACGTGGCCTGGGCGTTCCTCACCCTGGGCATCGTCGCCGGCAGCTGGTGGGCCTACGCCGAACTGGGTTGGGGCGGCTGGTGGTTTTGGGACCCGGTGGAGAACGCGTCGTTCATGCCGTGGCTGGTGGGCGTCGCGCTGATCCATGCGCAGGCCGTGACGGAGAAACGCGGTTCGCTGCCGGCATGGACGGTCCTGCTTTCGCTGTTCGCGTTCTCGCTCTCGCTGCTGGGTACCTTCCTCGTGCGCTCCGGCGTGCTGACGTCGGTGCATGCCTTCGCTTCCGATCCGCGCCGCGGCCTCTACATCCTCGGTTTCCTCGTGGTCGTCATCGGCGGCTCGCTGCTGCTTTACGCGATCCGCGCGCCGAAAGTCGCCACCGGCAAGCCGTTCGCACCGCTGTCGCGCGAGACCGGGATCATGATCGCCAACCTGCTGTTCACCACGGCGGCGGCGATGGTGCTGCTGGGCACGTTGTTCCCCCTGATCGGCGACGCGCTGAACCTCGGCCGCGTGTCGGTCGGGCCGCCCTACTTCGGTTTCCTGTTCGTGCTGTTGATGGCGCCAGCGGTGCTGTTGCTGCCGTTCGGCCCGTACCTGCGCTGGGGCCATGCCGAGGGCCGCCAGCTCACGGCCATGGCGCTGCGCGCCGGTGTCGCGGCCATCGTCTGTGCCATCGCCGCCGCTTTCTTCGCCCAGGGGCACCTGCGCGCCATCGCGGGCGTCGCCGGTGCGGTGTGGGTCGGCGCGGGCACGCTCGCCTACGTGGCGAAGCGCTGGCGCGAGATGCCGCGCGGCCGCCGTTACCCGGCGGAAATGGGCGCCATGCTCGTCGCCCACGCCGGCGTCGCGATCTTCCTCATCGGCGTGATGCTTTCCGAATCGCTGAGCGTGGAGCGCGACGTGCGCCTTGCGCCGGGCCAGGTCGAATCCATCGGCGGCTACGACTTCCGCTTCGATGGCGTGGAAGAGACGCAGGGTCCGAACTGGCGCGCCGACGAGGGCGTCGTCACGGTCCAGCGCGATGGCAAGACGATCGCGACGATGCACCCGCAGAAGCGCACGTATTCGCGCGGTCAGGTGCAGACGGAATCGGCCATCGATGCAGGGCTGTTCCGCGACATCTACGTGGCCTTGGGTGAACCGATGGACGCCGGCGACGTGGGCGGCGCCTGGGCCGTGCGGCTCTACCACAAGCCCTTCGTGCGCTGGATCTGGCTCGGCGGCCTCTTCATGATGGCCGGCGGTTTCCTCGCCGCGTGCGAACGGCGCTTCCGTGCGAAGAAGCTCGCCGCGGAGACGCCGGCCGCTCGCCCGGCCGGCAACGGCCTGAAGACGGGGGAGTCGCCGGCATGAGCCGTCTGCTGCCGCTCTTCGGCTTTCTCCTGCTTGTCGGCCTGTTCGGCTTCGGCATCTGGTGGAACACGCAGCACGACCAGCACGAGATCGTATCGCCGCTGATCGACAAGCCGGCGCCCGCGTTCTCACTGCCCGTGCTCGGCGAGCCGTCGCGCACGATCGACAAGGCCTCGCTGCTCGGCAAGGCCTACTTCCTCAACGTGTTCGCCAGCTGGTGCATCGAGTGCGTGCACGAGCACCCGATGCTGATGACCGAGGTGAAGCAGCTGGGCCTGCCCATCGTCGGCTTCAACTACAAGGACGATCCGCAGGCAGCCGGCGCGTGGCTTGCCGAACACGGCAATCCGTTCGACGTGATCGTCGCGGATCGCGACGGACGCACCGGCATCGATTTCGGCGTGTACGCCGCACCGGAGACCTTCCTCGTGGATGCGAAGGGAGTGATCCGCTACAAGCGCATCGGCCCCATCACGCCCGAGGTGCTCGAGAAGGAAATCCGTCCCGCGCTCGCCGCCCTGGCGAAGGAAACACCGTGATGCGCGCCGCCCTGCTCTGGCTGGCCCTGTGCCTGCTGCCCGCCCTGGCTGCCGCGCAGGCGATCCAGCCGCTGCCGTTCCGGGACCGCGCCGAGGAAGTGCGTTTCCAGAAGCTCAGCAGCGAACTGCGCTGCCCGATGTGCCAGAACGAAACCCTGGCAGACTCGAACGCGCCCATCGCGCACGACCTGCGCCGCCAGGTGTTCGAGATGATCCAGGCCGGCAAGAGCGACAACGAGATCAAGGCCTTTCTCGTGGATCGCTATTCGCAGTTCGTGCTGTACAAGCCGCCGGTCGAACCCACGACATGGCTGCTCTGGTTCGGGCCGGCGCTGCTGCTGGTCGCCGGCGGCATCGTCGTCGCCATCCAGGTGCGCCGCCGCGCCCGCCAGGCCCCGGCTTCCGCGCCGGTCAACGATACCGAGGACGACTGGTGACTCTCGCGTTCTATCTCGCCGCGGGGGCCATGCTTGCCCTCGCGCTCGCCCTGCTGCTCGTCCCTCTCGTCCGCCAGGGACGCCGCCTTGGCCGCTCGCGCGGCATCTTCGCCCTGATCGTCGCCATCGCGGTGCTCGTGCCGCTGGGCAGCGCCGGCATCTACCTGCTGGTGGGCACCCCGTCGACGCTCGGCGGCGTGGAACCGGCCAGGGACATGACCGTGGGCGAAGCCATCGACCAGTTGCTGGCCCGCCTGAAAGAGCACCCGGACGACGCCCAGGCCTGGGTGTTGCTCGGCAAGACCTACGCCATGCTCAAGCAGCCCGCCGACGCCCGCAGCGCCTACGATCACGCGCTCAAGGCCGATCCGAAGAACGTCGCTGCCATGGTCGGCTGGGCGGAGGCCGATTCCCTGGTACGGCCCGACCACCGCATCCTGGGCCGCGCCCTGGACCTGCTGAACGGCGCCGTGGCCATCGAACCGGACAGCCAGCGCGCCCTGTGGCTGCTGGGCATCGCGCAGTTCCAGGAGGAGCGCTACACCGACGCCGCCGCCACCTGGCGCAAGCTGCAGCCGCTGCTCGACCCGGATTCCAACGTGGCCCATGCCGTCGCCGAGCAGATCACGCTCGCCGAGAAACGCGCCGGCGCGGGACAGTCCGATGCCACGCGTGGCAACATCGACGGCAATCAGTAAGGAGCCTCGCATGGGCGACGCGCGCCGCTACCATCCGCTTTCCTCGCCGTTCCGCATGAAGCGTGGCGGCGAACTGCGCGGCGCGCGCGTGGCATTCGAAACCTGGGGGACGCTGTCGCCGGCGCGCGACAACGCCATCCTCATCCTCACCGGCCTCTCGCCGAGCGCGCATGCCGCGGCGAACGCCGAGGACCCGACGCCGGGCTGGTGGGAAGACATGATCGGCCCCGGCCGTGCGTTCGATACCGATCGCTTCTACATCATCTGCGTGAACTCGCTGGGCAGCGACAAAGGGTCTACCTGCCCGGCCTCCATCGATCCCGACACGGGCAAGCCGTACCGCCTGACGTTTCCCGAGCTGTCACTGGAAGACGTGGCCAACGCCGCCTACGAAGCCGTGACCGACGGCCTCGGCATCGCGCAACTGGCCTGCCTCGTCGGCTGCTCCATGGGCGGCATGAGCGCGCTGGCATACATGCTGCTGCACCCCGGCAGCGCGCGGACGCACATCAGCGTCGACACCGCGCCGCAGGCGCAACCGTTCGCCATTGCCATCCGTTCGTTGCAGCGCGAGGCCATCCGCCTCGATCCGCACTGGAACGGCGGCCAGTACGACGGCGACGAGTGGCCGGAGCACGGCATGAGCATCGCGCGCAAGCTCGGCGTGATCACCTACCGGTCGGCCATGGAATGGAATGGCCGCTTCGCGCGCATCCGCCTCGATCCCGACGAGCGCGACGGAAGCTCGCCCTTCGGTTTCGAGTTCCAGGTGGAGTCCTACCTCGAAGGCCATGCGCGCCGCTTCAACCGGCAGTTCGATCCGAACAGCTACCTCTACCTCTCGCGGGCCAGCGACTGGTTCGACGTGGCCGAACACGGCGACGGCGACGTGATGCGCGGCCTGGCCCGCATCCAGGTCGAACAGGCCCTGGTCATCGGCGTGAGTACCGACATCCTGTTTCCGCTGGAACAGCAGGAGACCATCGCGAAGGGACTGGAAGCCGCCGGTGCCCGCGTGGACTTCGTGGCCCTCGACTCGCCGCAGGGACACGATGCGTTCCTCGTCGACATCGAGAACTACAGCCGCGCCATCGGCGGCTTCCTGCTGAAGATCTGATTCGCACTTCCGAATCGTCTTAAGCATCCGGATCGCGGCTCGCGTCCATCGGAATAGGGATGTCGCCGCGTGGCGCGGCCTCCGCGCCATGGCGCCAACGAATTATTGCCATCGCGTACTACTTTTCCGAGCATGCCGGCGGTGCAAGTACGCACGGACAGGCAGAAGGGTATCTCGATGAGTCATGCAGAAGGACAGACACAGGGCAAATCGCTGCAGACGGCGCAGGGTGAGGCCTGGGCGGTGCAACTTCACGCCCTTCGTTGCCATCTCCCCGTCATGCGGACGACGCACGAGGAACTCGCGCGGGGCACCGGACAACTCCAGGCCAACGAGGGCTACGTCGCTGGCCTCTACGCGCTGTGCGCACTGCACGGCCTCAGCGACCTGCACGCGACGGCGCTGCTCGCGCTCGAACAGGGACACGAGGTCAGCGCCAGGGCACTCGCGCGCGATGCGATCGGCATGGCGGTCAACGTTGCCTATGTCCTGGAGGAACCTCGCGAAGAGGGCGTGATCGCCGCGCTGCATTCGCACCTCAATGCGCAACGCAAGCGTTTCACCGCGTGGCAAGCCGCCGAACCCGGCAACGAACAGACCGGCAAAGACCTCGAGGCCCTCATCGACGGTTGCCGCATGTCGGTTTGGTACGCCCTCGCCCCCGGCTGGCGTACCGTTTCGACGCGCGCACGCGCGGTGGGCCTGGGCGAATGGGTCGATCCGGTGCTCGCGGCGGCTTCGAATACCGAGCAGGACACGGCGCAGGAGCTTCTGAACTTTCTGCAATGCAACAGGGGGTCGGCGGCGGAGCGCCAGGTCGCACATGGCTACCGGACGGCCCGTTCCATGTCCGATGCCCTGTACCTGGAAGCCGTCGCGCTGCGCCTGTTCGGCTCTGCGTTGCACCGCATGGCGTCGTCCCTGCGGGATACTGCCGCGGCGGCCGTGGCGGTGGCGGCCGTCGAGCGGATGGACGCCGTGCTGGCCGAGCACAAGCGGCTGGCCGGAGCGCAAAGGAACGACCAGACCGCGTTCATCGCCTCGTTCGGGCCGTTCAACGATCCCCTGGGCACGCGCATGTACCCGCGGGCGCGGAGGCGGCCGGCCTGACGAGTTCTTTGTGCAAGGCGGGGACGGCCGGTTTGCTATGATTGGGGGCGACCGGCGTCCCCCACGCCACGCATGCAGAGGTTCCACCCATGATCACGGTCGACTTCCCGGGCAGCCGCAAGCTCATCGAGGCCATCGACGCCTCCGTTACGCAGCCGAGCACCCCGGCCATCACCGACAACCTGCGCAACGCGCTGTGCCGGCTGATCCGTTCGCAGGAAGTGGAACTGCCGAGGTGCGTGTTCGAGACGGCCGGCGACCACTACGCCCGCCGCGAACTCTACCGCAGCGAGGAACACGGCTACAGCGTGGTGGCCATGACCTGGGGCCCGGGCCAGGGCACCCTGATCCACGACCATTGCGGCATGTGGTGCGTCGAAGGCGTCTGGAACGGCGCCCTGGAGATCGTCCAGTACGAACTCCTCGACCGCGAGGCCGAGCGTTACCACTTCCGTCCGGTGGGCTCGATCCAGGCCGGCCCCGGCTCCGCCGGCAGCCTCATCCCGCCCCACGAGTACCACACCATCCGCAACCCGAGCGACGACGCCGTGGCGGTCAGCCTGCACATCTACTCGGGCCGGATGACCCAGTGCGCCGTGTTCAAGCCCGAAGGCGACGACTGGTACCAGCGCACGGAGCGCCAGCTGGGCCTCGACCGGGTGCACTGAATCCAGCATAATCCGCATCCCCATGCCGAAATGGCGGAACCGGTAGACGCGGCAGACTCAAAATCTGTTTGTAGAAATACAGTGTGGGTTCGAGTCCCACTTTCGGCACCAGTACACGAAGAACCTCTGCGCAAGCGGAGGTTTTTTTTGGCCTCCTGGCGAAAGTCCGATCCCACTGTCGCACCCGTTGGAAGGTCTCGGACCTCGTTGGATGAAGATGCACGTGCACTCCGCCGGAGGCACGAACCTCTGGCCCGCGCATGTCGAAAGACACTGTGTCGCGGAAAAGACCGCATGATATATCGCAATGCCATTCCCATGGAGCGGTAACATGAGCGCGTTCGCGACCACCTTCGCGCTACTGGCACTTGCCGCCGGCACGGCTTCGGCGGCGGCACCCGACTCCGGCCCGGTGAACGGCGATTTCGACGTCGGCAGCCGAACCATTCGCCTCTCGTGCGAAGGCCGGGGGAATCCCGTTGTCGTCGTCGACGCCGGGATGGGGACCGCGCCAGCCGAGGATCAAGGTTGGCAACGGATCGCGCACCGGGTGGGGGCGGTCACGACGGTTTGCCTGTATGACCGTGCCGGTCTCGGTGGCAGTGCGAAGGCGCCGGCGGGACCGCGCACCAGTGCAGACTCGGCCAGCGACCTTCGCGCCGCACTACGCGCCGCCCATGTGCCCGGCCCCTATCTCCTGGTCGGGCATTCGATCGGAGGTTTGCACGCACAGGTTTTCGCCAGCCGTTATCCAGCTGACACGGCGGGACTGGTGCTGGTTTCGTCGACCCATCCGGACCAGGCGCGCACGTGGCTGTCGTTACTTCCCGCACCCGCATCTGGCGAAGAAAAGGCCGTCACCGACACCCGCGCCTTCCTCACGGCGCTGGCCAGCGATCCCACGAAGAACGAAGAAATGCTGGATTTCGCGACCAGCGCGACGCAGGCGAAGGAACTGCATTCGCTGGGCGCGAAGCCTGTCGTGGTGGCGACGCATAGCCCGCGCTTCCGCATGGTCCCCGGCCTGTCGGAGCCGTTGGCCGTGAAACTGGAAGATGCCACGCAGCGCATGCAGAAGGAATTCCTGTCGCTGTCGTCCAATAGTCATCAGAACATTGCCGCCACGGCTGGCCATGGACTTCCGCACGAAGCGCCCGACTTCGTCGTGGACAACATACTGCAGGCGGTGACGCTGGTCCGTTCCGGGCACTGAGTGCGGCACCACGCGGATGCCCGAGCGCACCAAGAAAAAGGCCGCCTGCGTGAGCAGGCGGCACTGGGGAAACATGCGATGGCCCTAACGGGACATTTCTAGTTATGTGAAAGCATCACTTAGAAGTCGTACGTGGCCGTCAGGCGGGCGTAGCGCGGGTTCTGGAAGTACTGACCGAGGCCGTAGTTGTTGAGCACGGTCTGCGGCAGCGCTTCATACGTCGCGTAGCTGTTGAGGGGCTTACGCTCGTTGGTGACGTTGAAGACCGACAGGCCGAAAGCAAGCTTGCCTTCGAAGTATGACGGACGGTAGGTCACCGCGAGGTCGAGCTGACGGTACCAGGGGTTGCGCTTGTCGCCCGGGTGCGACGGCTGGCCGTCGCAGTTGTGGTACGACGAGCCGTAACCGATCGGATCCGGATCCGCCTCGCCGTCCTCGAAGCCCAGGCACGACTTCGGCGCACCGGAGGCGAGACGCAGGTTACCCGAGAGCAGCCATTCGTCCGTGAGCTGGTAGGCACCGTAAGCCTTGATCTGGTGCGTACGATCGTTGGCCAGGAGGCCATTGGCGTAACGCATCAGCTCGGCGGAATCCCAGTCCTGCGTCTTCGAGATGTCGGTCTGGCCGATGTCCGACTTCGTCTGGCCTTCCGTGTTGCCGTAGGAACGCGAGAACGTGTAGTCGAGGCGACCCTGCCACTTGCCGTCGAACGGATGCTCCAGGTAAAGGTCCAGCGCGTAGTAGGAGCGCTTGGCCTTCTGCGAGAAGCCCCAGTCTTGCTGGTTCATCTTTACTTCGGTGCGGCCGGAGCCGTCGGCGTTGGCCAGGCTGAACGTATTGGTGTCGCCCGGATTGAAGATGATGCAGCCCGGGATGGTGACCGAGTTGGGGTCGATGCCCATGGACTGGAGCTTCAACTGGAGCTTACCGGTCCCGTCGGAATTTGCGGTATCGCATACGTCGTCGATCGCCGTGCGCAGCTTGCGCACCGTGACCTTGGCACCGGTGATCCAGTCGGAACCCAGGGTCTTGTCGAAGCCCAGGATGGCTTCGTCCTGGTACTGCGACTTCAGGTCGCGTGCCGCGACCGACTGCGCGTCGATCGGCTGGCCGAACTCGCCGTCCGGCGACACGATGCCGTTCCCGAGCGGGGTGAGACCGGTTGGGCGGCCGTTCTGGTCGATGCCGGTGTAGTTGAAGTACTCGTACGTATAGGTCGACGACGAAGCGCCACGTACCGCGACGTTATTCGGCAGGGCGAGATAGTAGCGTCCGAGGTTGCCGTAGATCTTCAGCGACGAGTCGCCGAACACGTCCCACGACGCACCGAGGCGCGGAGCCCACTGCGCCTGGTTGTTGACGTACGGCTTGTTGCTGTCGTTGAAGTTCTTGAAGCCGTCGTTGCGCAGGCCGATGCTCAACAGCACCTTGTCGTTGATCTGCCAGCGATCTTCGAGGTACTGCGCGCGCTGGTCGAGCGACATGTTCGTCACGCTCGAGAAGATGACGCGGCGCACGTAGTAACCGTTCCCGCCCGGCGCACCGATACCCTGCCCCGGGCTGATGGCAACGTCCGGATTGGCGGAGTGGAAGTAACGCCAGTAATAGCCCGGGCCGCTCGTCGAGGTACCTTCGTCGATACCCTTGTAATGCATATTGTCGATACCACCGGCCAGGTGGTGATCGCCCAGCTGCCATTCGAGGTCGAGGCGGAGACCGTGGGTACGGCTACCCGCACGCGGATCCTGGCTGGTCTGCGACGAGTTGAGGTTCGTGATGGGAGTGCCGCCGTTGAGCGCGGGATCCTGCAACGCCGGGTTGTAGATGTAGGGCTGCTGGTCGATGTTCGGCGTCGGGTTGTGCAGGTAATCGTCCGTCCAGCCCTTGGCGTAGGTCGCCGAAAGCGTGATGTCGTCGGTGATGTAGGACGTGTACTTGGCGATCGCGTACTTCGACGTGATCTTCGACGTATCCGCATCCGCGCCGGTACGGCCGGTATTGGTACGCGTGTCGTAGTCGTAGCCGGTGTAGTAGCCGCGCTGCTCGTCGGTCGAATGGATGCCGGTCAACTCCAGGATGTTGCTGTCGTTGATGTTCCAGTCGATCTTGGCGTAGATCTTCGGCAGGTTGTACGTGTAGTGGTTGTTCGCGACCGGGTTGGACTCGACATTCGACGTGCTGGTGCCTTCCGACTTCTCGGCCTCGGCAGCGACGAAGAAGAACAGCTTGTCCTTGATGAGCGGACCGCCGACGTAGGCGCTATAGGTCTGCGTCCACTTGGTATTGTCTTCACCGTTGCGGTAGATGGCACCCACCTTGCTGGTGTCCTGGTAGCCGTAACCGGCCGGCAGCGGGCGGCTGCCGTAGTACACGCTGCCCGGGTCGGAAGCGGCGAACTTCGGCTCCCAGAGAACCTGTGCGCCAAAATGCCACTCGTTGGTACCGCGCTTGCCAACCTGCGAAATGACGCCACCGTCGGAACGGCCGTACTTGGCGGAATAGCCGCCCGTATAGACTTCCTGCTGGTCGATCGCGCCGTACGGCAGACCGACGCCGCCGAGGGCCTTGTAAGGATCGGTCGTGTTGTAGCCGTTGACGTAATACGCGTTCTCCGAGGCACCGGAACCGCCGAACGACACCGTGCGGAAACGGCCATTGCCGAGCGTGCTCTGGCCGGGAACGGCGCCCGGGGCGAGCAGCGCGATGGCTTCCGCGTTACGACCCAGCGGCAAACGGGCCAGGGTCTGGGCATTCACGACGGTGCGCGAGTCGACCGTCGAGGTATCGATGGGAGGCAAGGAGTTGGCGGAAACGGTGACGGACTCCAGCGACTGCGCGTTCTCTGCGGTCGCGGCGCCTGCAAACGAGACGTCCGTGCTGCCGCCCACCTTGATCTGGATGTTCTTCCGCGAATCGACGACGGCACCGTCGCGCTTCAGGCTGACGGTGTAATTACCCAGCGGCAGGTTACCGACACGGTAACGTCCATCGGCATCGACCGGCACATCGCGCGTGAAACCGCTATCGCTCGTCACGGTGACGGATTCACCCGCCGCGGCCGGCACCTGGCCGAAGATGGAACCACTGGTCGCCTGCGCGAAGACCGTGCAGGTAGCACCCATGCCGAGTGCCAGCGCGACAGCCAGCACCGACGGCCGCACCAATGTGCGCCGCTCGCTTCTCAAGAATTCCATGTTCTCCCCCAAAGGAAAAATGATTCGAAATGTAAAAAGTGGCGATACCGGCAATGCAGCGGTCCTGCTTCCCCAAGCAAGAACGTGTCGTATCGCGTCGGACAGAGGTATCGGTTAACCGAGCAAACGATTTGGATGTCCAAACCTTTTACGGGTCGAGGGCAAGACTATGCGTCGGCGTGATGACAAGTCAATAGATGTCGGGGGTAATTTTGAACATTGGCAATAACTTGCGAAATCAGATCATCCATGCCGGCGACTACTGCCACGCAGCACCGTTTTTCGCGGCCTGCGAGCCAACGTATTGCATGATTCGTTTTCGGAATCGAACGCAAGAACCTGTGGATTCGCGTTCTACCTTTCGCCTGCCTTTCGCGGCGTCAGAGTTCGCGCACGATCCGGAAGCCCACGCGTGCATTGCGCAGGTCGGCGGAAGCCCCCTGGCGATATGCCGAGCGCACCATGTTCGGTGCGCTGCCCCACGATCCGCCACGGATCACGCGGCGGGCGCACCCAGGATTCACCCAGGCCTCGGCCGTACGCGGCGCGCGCACGTAATTGTCGTGCCAGCAGTCGGCGACCCATTCGGACACGTTGCCGCCCATGTCGTACAGGCCGTACGAATTCGGTGAGAAACTCATCACCGGGGCCGGGCCCCAGTAGCCGTCCTTGTAACCGGTGAAGGCATTGCTCCAGCGCCGGCCCGAACTCGACCGGTCGTTGCTGCCGGTGAGGTTTTCCACGCGGGACGAGGGCGTGCCATCGCCCCACCAGTAACGCGTCGCGCTTCCCGCGCGCAGCGCGTATTCGAATTCCGCTTCGCTTGGCAGGCGATATGTCTTGCCGGTGCGCTTGGATAACCAGTCGGCGTACGCCTTCGCGTCGTTCCAAGACACATTGATGACGGGAAGACGGTCCTGGCCCGGCTTGCCTGCGTAATCGTCCTGCCAGGTGACGGAAGGCTCGTCGCGAAGGCCGCCACTCTGCTCGTCGTACACGCTGCCGCCGCCCAGCGACTGCGACTGCGGCACGTAACCCGACGATCGCACGAAGTCGCGGAATTGCCCGATGGTGACCGAACTGCGCGCCATCGCGAACCCCTTCGTCACCTGCACCTCGTGGGCGGGTGCCTCGTTCGCGTCGTGACCGTTCTCGCTTTCCGGCGAGCCCATGACGAACGTGCCGGTGGGCACCACGACCATGGCCGGGGCCTGTCCCGCGGAATCCAGGAAACGGTCCGCGAAAACCTGGCCCGGCTTGTAGCTGGCGTACAGGCGGGCGTTGGTCATCCGCTCGTTGAAATCGTCGATGCCGGCCAGGTCCGGGCTGATCTGCTGCGCCTTGGCAGCCAGCTGCTGGGCGAGATCGATATTGCCGGCATCGAGCGCGGTACGTGCTTGCGCGAGCATGGTCGTGGCGTTCTGCCGGCGCATCCCCTCGATGCGTCCGCGGGTGTCCTGCAGGGCCTGCGATTCGGGCTCGATGGTCGCGGCTTCGGCCAGGGCGGCGTCCGCCGTGGCGAAGTCGTTCTGGGCCACGGCGGCGAGCGCCTTGTCCAGCACGCTGCGCTGCACGTTCGTGATGCCTTGTTCGGCCACCGCGTTCTCCGGATCCAGCTGGAGCACCGAGCGGTAAGTGTCGAGCGCGCTGTCGCCCTTCGGCTGTGTGGCCTTCCCGGCCTGCAACTGGGCCGCGGCCTTGCCCAGCAACGGCCGCACCTTGTCCAGCACAGCCAGCTTCTGCTGCAACGGCGCGACGAGGGCGGCCGACGACGGCAGGGCTTTGAGCGAGACCAGCGACTCCCTGGCGGCATCCGCGTCGCCCAGGGCGATGTCCTGCTCGATCCCGGCGGCCAGACGCGCGCGCACCTCCTCCATGCCCGCGAGGGCCCTGCGGCTGTCCGCGCTCTGCTTGAGGGCGCTGCCGAACAAGGCGGCGGCGCTATCGGCGCCGCCGACCAGGCGGTCGGCAGCCAGCGCCTTGTCGCCCCGGTCGAGCAAGGCGGCCAGTTCGGGGGAATCGGGGGTCTTCTGCGCCGGGAGCTGGATCTCCGTACTCGTCTCGCGATGCCTCGCGGCGATGACCGCCGCCGGCGCCAGCATGATGGGCGGACCGGCATCGATCTCGGACACCACGGCCTGCGGCGCCGCCTGCGGACGCTGGTCGAAGCCCATCACCGTGGGCTGGCCCCGCAGCGGCGACCGCGCCGTGTTCTGCGTGGGCTGGACGTGAAGGAGCTGCGGGAAGAAGTGGTAGAACAGCGCGAACGCGAGCACGGCGACACCGAGCGCGCCGCCTATGGCGCGCTGTCGGCGGACGGTCTCGGTATTCGGCATGGTGGGCGGTTCCGTACGAGCCTGCTATCGTGCGCTGCCACCTTAGGGAATCGCGCGCGGCAGGGCAACACGAACGGCGACGCGGCCCCGGTAACACAAGGATTCCGCATGACATCGAGCGACGTCGCTCCCCACGCTCCCTGGATCGAACGCCGCGAGGCGCTGGACGCTTGGCTGGCCCCGATCGGCCCGCAGGCCATCGTCGGCCTCGACACCGAATTCATGCGGAGGAACACGTTCTATCCGCAGCTCGCCCTTCTCCAGCTCGCCCACGACGAGCGCTATGCGCTCATCGATCCGCTCGCCCTGCCGCTGCGCGAGGCGCTTGAGCCGGTCTTCGCGGCGCAGCCCGTCGTCACCGTGATGCATAGCGCGGGCGAGGACCTCGAAGCGCTCTCGCCTTACCTCCCGGATGGCCCCCACACCTTGTTCGACACGCAGATCGCCGCGGCCTTCGTCGGCATGGGCCTGGGTATCAGCTACCGCGCGCTCGTCGCCGAACTCGTCGGCGCGGAGCTCGACAAGGGCGAGACACGCAGCGACTGGCTGCAGCGCCCGCTCACCGATTCGCAGAAGCTGTACGCCACGCTGGATGTCGTACACCTGCATCCCGTGCACGCGATCCTGGCAGAACGCCTCGCCGAACGTGGCCGCAGCGCATGGCATGCGGAAGACTGCGCCCGCATGAAGCGCCGGGCCAGCCACCGCGAGGGCGACCCGCAGCCACAGCGCGGCTTCAAGGCGGCCAGCGAGTGGCCGCCCGAAAAGCAGGCACTCCTCCGCCGCGTCCTGCGCTGGCGCGAGGCCACCGCGCGCGAACTGGACAAGCCGCGGTCGTGGCTCCTCGAGGACGCACAGGCCATCGACCTCACGGGCAATATCCCCGACGCGCCGGCCAGGCTCGACGAACGCACCCGCGGCACGCGTGCGCTGCGCTCACCGCAGCGCCAGGAATTGTTCGCGCTGCTGCACCGTCCGGTCGAGGCCGAGGAAATCGAAAACACCGCGCCGATCGCCGGTCATCCCACCGGCGACGCCAAGCGCGCCATCAACGAGATGCGCAGCGCGGTCGACACGCTCGCCACGCAACTGGACATCCCTCCCGGCCTGCTCTGCGCGCGCCGTTCGATGGAGGAATACGTGATGACGGGCGCCTGGCCGGAGGCGCTGGAAGGCTGGCGCCGGGGCGTGCTCTTCGAGCGCCTTTCGGCCTTGCTGCCGGGCTGAGCCGCGGTTGGCCACCAGGCCATCGGTAACCCTTTTGCCGCTTCCGGCCGCTGCGTATGCTGGCCCGGTCACTCGATGGAACCAGCCGATGCGTCTTGTCCCGGTATTTCTCGCCGCCGGCCTTCTGCTGGCGGGCAACATCGCGCAGGCAGCCGACGGCGCCGGCAGCGCTGCGAAGACCTTCGGCGACATACGCCAGGCCAGCCTCGCCGGTGGCGTGGATGAAGCCGGGTATCGTCGCATCGGCGGCATCGAGCAATGGATCACCGTGCGCGGACGCCACAAGGACGCACCGCTGCTGCTGTTCCTGCACGGCGGGCCCGGTTTCACCTCCACGCCTACCAGCTACTTCGAAACCGCGGGCTGGCAGGAATATTTCCTCGTGGCCGAATGGGATCAACGAGGCGCGGGAAAGACGCTGGCACGGGCTCCCGGCAACCAGGGGCCCCTCACGATCGAGCGCATGATCGACGATGCCGAAGCGGTGGCCGCCGACCTCCGTCAGCGCTACCACCGGAAGACCATCGCGCTCATGGGACATTCCTGGGGAACCGTGCTCGGCGTCGAACTCGCACGACGGCATCCGGACTGGTTCAGCGTCTACGTGGGCATGGGGCAGTTCGTTGACTTCCAGCAGAGCGAACGCATGGGTTTCGCGAAGACCCTCGCCGAGGCCAGGGCTGCGGGCGACACCGAAGCGGTCAAGGCACTGGAGGCCATCACGCCCTACCCGGATCCCGCCCATCCCGAGCGCGACCTCGCCCACATCGGGACGGAGCGCCAATGGCTCAACAAGTACCGCGGCGAGTACTGGACGGGAAACGGCGCGATGTACGCCGGTTTGCTGGACATGAGCCCCGATGCCACCGCCGCCGAACTCGACGTGCGCAACCGCGGCATGGCTTCCAGCATCCAGACCTTGTGGCCGGCAGTGAGCCGGGTCAGCTTCAACGATGCCACGCAGTTCCGGCTGCCCATCGTCCTGCTGGAAGGCCGTCACGACCGCGCGGTGTCGGCGGAGTTGGCCTCCCGCTGGTTCGAACGCGTGCAGGTACCGCGCAAGCGGCTGGTATGGTTCGAGGATTCGGCCCACCAGATACCCAACGAGGAACCAGCCAAGCTGCTGGTGACGCTGGTAAACGAGGTGCTTCCACTGGCAGGGAAGGCGACCGCCGCTCGCCCTGACCCGTTGGCAGCATCGATTCCGGCTGATATAGTTATCGCTTCGTGGGGCGGTAGCTCAGCTGGGAGAGCGTCGCGTTCGCAATGCGAAGGTCGGGAGTTCGATCCTCCTCCGCTCCACCACTTTCGAAAGGGCCTGGCCGATCGCCGGGCCCTTTTCTTTTCCGGCGGTCCGCATCCAGTACGTCGATCAGATTCAGCGTCCCAGTGCCGCTTCGAGTAACGGCTTTGCCCAGTCCGGTGTGCGCCGTAAACCCGCCAGATCCTCCGGCTGCACCAGCGCTCCGTTGACGATCCCGGCGATCAGACGCGGATCCGGAATCGCTGCGCCGTGCGGGACATCCACACTGTTGTCGTACACCTGCAACACCGCGATGAACGGCATCAATGCCACCAGGTTCTCGAGCGACGAAACATAGCGCTCGCGGATCTTCGCTTCGGGGATGTCGTGCCCCCCGGCCACGACGCGCGCCTCGACCCTTGCGATGTGCCGCTCCGGCGACGGGAGGCCGCAGAACCACATCAGCACGTCGTGCGTACGGGAAGCTTCGGCAAGTTTCGCCGGAACGGTGCGGCCGCCGAGCGTGGTTTCAAAAGCGTAGGCAGTGCGACGGTCCATCGCCTCGTCCAGGCGGCGCATGCCTTCCTGCCATGCTGCAGCGTTCGCTTCGGTCTGGCTGCAGCCGGTCGCGGCGACGAGTTCGCGCGCGAAGGTATCGGGATTGAACCAGTCCATGCCTGCCTGACGCAGGCGATAACCGCCGATGGAACTCTTGCCCGCGCCGTTGACGCCCGCTAGGACGTAGAGGACGGGCCGTCCCTTCAATGCGTCTCCCCGGCCTTGACCTTACCGCCCAACGTGGTCGGTCCCTGCATCAGCGCACGCAGACGGTCGCTGGCGTCGTCCGCCTGCAGCGCGGCAAGCCGTTTGTCGAAGCGGCTGCGAAGTGCCTCCAGCGCCGATTCCTGTTTCGCGCCGGCGTCGTCCAAAGCACGCTGGATGCGTCCGTACTCCTCGGCGGAAAGGATCACCGCTTCGGGCTCGCTGTGATTGGTTACCACCACCTTGCCCGTTCGGCCGATGGCACGCATCACGCCGCGCCAGCCGAGCTTCTTCACATCCGAAGCCGGGGTCTGGGGAAGGTTTTCCAGGGTGTCGAGCTTGAGGGTCAGGGCCATGGGACGATCCTGTAGGGGCTCTGAGGCCAATATATCCTAAATTTCCCTTTTTGGACCAATCGACTATACCCGGTCGCGACACATGTCCAGGCATCCTCGAGCTATCTCCACGCGCGGGAAGCCATCCCATGACCCCTCTCGACAAACCACTCAAGCGCGAACTGGACGTCGATGGCCAGGCCTACACGCTCACCATCGACCCCGACGGCCTGAAGCTTGTCGCCAAGGGGAAACGCAACGGCGTTTCGCTTGCCTGGAAAGATGTGTTGAGCGGCGATGCCGGACTTGCCGCGGCACTCCAGGCTTCCGTCAGCCCATGAGCAATTCCTGCGCGGCCGCGCTCTATAACTTTCAGCCTAGACCTCCCTGACTACGTAAACCAGACCTGTGCCGGATGTCGCTGGCACGATGTTTGCGGCGACAATAGCGGGCTGGGTCGCTGACGTAGGGATGTCGCGACACCTTTTTTTCACCGCCGCCGCCGGAATGATTGTTCACGGGGTCGGAAGGGAGCTGGTTGGCAGGATGACTCTGAATACGGCGATACGCCCGTGCGCTGCACGGGTGTCACGGGTGCGGCTGTGCCTGGCTTTGCTTCTGGCGGTCCAAGGGCCGCTTGCGGTGGCGGCCGATAATGCCACTGAACGCGACGCACTGATGGCCAGGGCGCTGCAGGAGCGGGAGGCGGGACATCGCGTCGATGCCCTCGCGCACTGCCAGGCACTGCTGGACCGCTGGCCGGATGATCGCGAGGCGCGCGCGCTGAACGTCACTCTGTTGACGGAACTCGGTGCCAGCACGCGTGCCGGAGAACTGGCGGCGGCACTCCAGCCGGGTCTGACGGTCGCGGAACGGAACCGCCTCGGTGCGGACCAGGTGGCCCAGGAGATCCGCTGGGCCGACGGCGAACCGGCGGACCGGTTCCATCCTTACGTGGAGGCCGATAAGTCCGTGGACGATGCGCGCCGCGTCGCCGACGATCCGTTGCTTCCCGCAGGCCTCCGCCAACGCGCCGGTTTCGATCTTCTTGTTGCTCTTTCCCGGGCAGGCCGCGCCGACGAAGCCGCCGCCCGCTACGACGCGCTGCACGCCCAGGGTGTGACCTTGCCTGCCTACGTCGAACGCGCCGCTGCCGATGCTTTGCTGGCGAAACGCCGTCCGGCTGAAGCGGCCAGACTCTATGAAGATGCCATCGCCCAGGATCCGGGTCCCTACGACGCCAATGAAAGCGAGCCGCGCATCGGCCTGATGTACGCGTACCTCGAATCCGGTGAAACGCGAAAGGCCTTCCAGACGATCGACGATCTGTCCGCGAAGGAAACACCGTGGATCCGGGTACCCGGTAGCACCCTGCCCATCCAGAACCCGCGCAAGATGGACGCGGACCTCAATGCCGCCGCCGTGCGCGATTACGTCGACATGCATGCCGACGCCTATGCGCGCCTGGATGCGTTCAGCCGCGAAGCGCCCTCCAACGCACAGCTGCGCAGCGAGCTCGGCATGACGGAGCTGGCCCGCGGCTGGCCGCGTCGCGCCCTCGAGGATTTCGCCATCGCCCTGACGCTCGACCCGCGCGAGGCCGGCGCGTATATCGGCAAGGCCAACGCCAGCCGTGTCGTCGACGACTACGCAACGGTAGACGAAAACCTCGCCGTCGCGCGATCGCTTGCGGCGCGCAACCCGCGCGTCGATCGCGCCCAGGAGTCGTGGGATCGCGAGCGCGGGTGGCAGTTCGACGTCGAGACCGAGCAAGGCAAGGGCTCCAGCCCGGACTTCGGCGATCGTGACGGGACTACCCAGGCCACGATCGCCAGTCCGCTGATCGGCGACCACTGGCGTGTCCTCGCGCTTGGCCGCTATGCCACGGCCGACCTGCCCGAAGGCGACGTGCGGCGCAGCCGCGCGGGGCTGGGTATCCGCGGCTATGCACGCGGCCTCGAGGCTTACCTCCAGGTCCTGCCCTCCACGGACCGCTATGTCGCCCGGACGGCGATCGAAGCCGGCTTCAACTGGGCGCTGAACGATCACTGGGCCTGGGCCGCCGACTACAGCACCGCAGGAGACGACACGCCGCTGCGCGCCCAGTTCTACGGCGTCTCGGCGAAGACCCTGGACACGACGGTGACGTGGCGCGCGAGCGAGCTGACCCAGGCCCGCATCGGCCTCTCGCACGATCGCTTCAGCGACGGCAACCGGCGCAACGGCTGGCTGGCGTCGATCGTCCAGCGCCTGCACACGGCGCCCGACCTTGCCCTCGACGGCGGCATCGAAATCGGCGGGTCGACCAACACGCTCGCCGATCGCGCGTACTTCAATCCCCGCCGCGATCGCAGCTATGCGCTCACCGGCCGGTTGGAAAACGTGCTCGGCCAGTTCTACGAACGCAGCGTGACGCAACGGATCGACGTCGCCGCCGGCCAGTACGCCGAACGCGGATACGCCACCGGCTGGATGGCCAGCGTGCGCTACGGCCAGATCATCCAGACCGGCCCCGGCTTCCGCGTCGGCTGGGGTCTCGGCTGGCACAACCAACCCTACGATGGGCGGCGCGAACATCGCGTCGTCCTCGATCTGACCCTGCACTGGGGAGAATGAGAGTGATGCGCCCGCTGTCGATCCTGCTGGCCCTGCTGGGGCTCGCGCTTCCCGCGTTCGCGCAGCAGGCCGCCCCCGTGCGGCCTGCCCTGACCGTGCTCGCCTATCACGACGTGCGTGACGACGTTCGCCTCAGCGGCGACCGCGATCCGGACGCCCTCAGCACCGACCACCTCATTTCGCAGTTCGAGTGGCTCAAGGCGAACGGCTACCACGTCGTCAGCCTCGGGCAGGTCGTGCAGGCGAGCCAGGGCGGCGCGCCACTGCCGAAGGATGCCGTGCTGCTCACCTTCGACGACGGCCTGGAGAGCTTCTACACCCGCGTGTATCCCCTCCTGCGCGCGTACAACTATCCCGCCGTGCAGGCGCTGGTCGGTTCGTGGATCGACATGCCTGACGGCAAGCGCATGCCGTACAACGGCAGCGACTGCGATCGCTCCTGCTTCCTTACCTGGGAGCAGGTGGTGGAGATGCACAAGTCCGGACTGGTGGAGATCGCGTCGCATACCTGGGGCATGCACCAGGGCCACGATGCCAACCCGCAGGGCAACCTCCTGCCCACGGCGGCCTCGCTGGGCTACGACGATGGCAAGCACCGCTACGAAACCGCCGACGAATACCGCACCCGCCTGCGCGACGACCTCGAGCGCAGCGCCAGCGAGATCGCACGCCATATCGGCGTGCGCCCGCGTGCGCTCGCCTGGCCGTATGGCGAATACACCCGTGTCGGCCGCGACGTGGCCGCCGGGGTGGGCATGACCGTCACCTTCAGCCTCAGCGACGACGCGCCGAGCCTCATGCCCGGCCGCACTGTACCGCGCCTGCTCGTGAGCGATAACATCACCGCCAACCGGCTGGGCTGGCTGATGCGCCACCAGTTGCAGGTAAGCCCCACGCGCACGGTGCAGGTCGATCTCGACTACGTCTACGATCCGGACCCGGCGCAGCAGGATCGCAACCTGTCGAAGCTGCTGGACCGGGTCAAGCGCATGCACGTGACCGACGTCTGGCTGCAGGCCTACGCCGATCCCGATGGCGACGGCGTCGCGGACGCGGTGTATTTCCCCAACCGCCACCTGCCCGTTCGCGCGGACCTCTTCTCGCGCGTGTCGTGGCAGCTGCGTACCCGTGCCGGCGTGCGCGTATACGCCTGGATGCCCGTGCTGGCATTCCGCTTCCCGGGCGGCGGGACGCTGCCGACGCTCGCGGGCGAACCGAAGCCTGGTGGCGACCATTACCGCCTCGCGCCGTACGACCCGAAGGTGCGCGCGATGATTGGCGACGTCTATGAAGACCTCGCCATGTACACCGACACGGCCGGCGTCCTGTTCTCCGACGATGCCTATCTGCGCGACACCGACAACCTCGGGCCGTGGGCGAAGAACACCCCGGCGCAGAACACCCAGGCCCTGATCGACTTCACCCAGGAACTGGTCACGCGCATGCGGCCGTGGCGTCCGCAGTTGCTCACCGCGCGCAACATCTACGCCCGTCCGATCCTGGAGCCCGGTGCGGAAGCCTGGTTTGCACAGAGCCTTCCGGCGTTCAACCGCGCGTATGGCCTGACCGCGGTGATGGCGATGCCTCAGCTGGACCAACAAGCGGATCGCCTTGGCTGGTACCGCAAGCTGGTCGCGGCTGTGCAAGCCACGCCGGACGCGATGGACCGCACGATGTTCGAGTTCGCCGCACAGGACTGGCGCACGCACCAGCCCATCCCCTCCCGGGACATCGCTGCCCGCATGCGCGCCGTGCAGGCGCTGGGCGCGCGCCACATCGGCTACTACCCGGACGACTTCATCAACGACCAACCGTCCCTGGAAGCCATACGCCCGGCGATTTCGGCGTCCGATTACCCTTATCCGGAGCCAGCGCGATGAATGGCAGCATCCTCCACGCCCTGCTCGAGTTCGCGTTCTATTACCCGCTGGTGATGTCGCTCATCTGGATGAGCGGCGGCGTCATCTACTTCCTGCGCTGGGAACGCAGGGAGCCTCCGCGCGTGCGGCCGAAGCCACTGGCCGAGTATCCGATGGTGAGCCTCGTGGTGCCCTGCCACAACGAAGGCCAGCAGGTGCGCGAGACCGTTGCCCATCTCGCCTCGCAGCAGTACCCGAACTTCGAGATCATCGCGATCGATGACGGTTCGACGGACGATACGGGCGTGCAGCTCGACCAGCTGATGGAGCAATACCCCGCGCTTCGCGTCATCCACATGTCGAGCAACCAGGGCAAGGCCATGGGCCTGCGCGCGGCGGCGCTCGCCTCGCGCTCCGACTTCCTCGTCTGCGTGGACGGCGATGCCCTGCTCGACGACTACGCCACGCACTGGATGATGATGCACATGCTCGAGAGCCCGCGCGTCGCCGCGGTGACGGGCAATCCGCGCATCCGCAACCGCTCCACCCTCCTGGGCAAGCTCCAGGTGGGCGAGTTCTCCTCGATCATCGGCCTGATCAAGCGCGCGCAGCGCGTGTACGGGCGCATTTTCACGGTCTCAGGCGTGATCGCCTGCTTCCGCAAGAGTGCGCTGCACGATGTCGGCTACTGGAACACCGACATGGTCACCGAAGACATCGACGTGAGCTGGCGGCTGCAGATGCGCCACTGGGAAATCCGCTACGAGCCCAACGCGCTGTGCTGGATCCTCATGCCGGAAACCGTGCGCGGCCTCTGGAAGCAGCGCCTGCGCTGGGCCCAGGGCGGCTCCGAGGTGTTGCTCCGTTACACCGCGGGGCTGTTCAAGTGGCGACAGCGGCGCATGTGGCCGGTGGCCTTCGAGTACGTGATGAGCCTGCTCTGGTCGTACACGATGTCGTTGATCATCGTACTGTGGCTGCTTGGTTGTTTCATCCCCTTGCCGCCCTCGCTGTACGTCGACACCTTGCTTCCGCAGTGGCACGGCGTGGTGCTCGGCGCCGTTTGCCTCCTGCAGTTCCTCATCAGCCTGCTGGTCGACCGCCGCTACGAAACGCGCATCGGCCGCAACTACTACTGGATGATCTGGTACCCGCTGGCGTATTGGCTGCTCAACACGGCGACCTCGGTGGTCGCGCTGCCCAAGGCGATCCTGAAACGCCGCGGCACACGCGCCATCTGGGTCAGCCCGGACCGGGGACTTCGATGAAAGCCGAAACCATCATCATCCAGCGCCCGGAACGCCAGTCCACGGCGCAGAGGGCTGCCTTCGCCACCGTCACGGTGGTCGCCTGGTTGTTCTGGGTGTTCCTGTGGCTACCCTTGCTGACCCTCGGCGCCTGGGCCCTCGGCCTGCGCGACGCGTGGTTGCAGTTGCACGTGCTCAATCCCATCGGCGACGGAGGAGACATCAACATCATCCTCCTCGTTGCCGTGGCCTGTGCCGCCGTCTTCAGCAGCTGGTCCGGCTACAACCACGCGCGCTTCGCTGGCAAGCAGAAGCGTCGCGGCAACAAGCCGGTGGACGTCGCCCAGACGGCCGCCGCCATCGGCGCGAGCACCGGCGATGCAATGAGGATGCAGGCGAACCGCAGGACCGTGGTCAGCGTAAGCCAGGACGGCTTCATGACAGTGGAAGAGGCCCGCTAACGTCGCCCTGTGGAAGCGCGCTGGCGCGCTTCCACAGGCACCAGGCTCAGTTCGCCTTCAGGACGAACACGCCGAACGCCGGATCGGCCGAGATCCACTCCCTCTCGATCAGCCAGCCGCCGGCCTGCGCCAGCCGGGCGAACGAGGCTGGCGTGAACTTGTGCGAGTTCTCGGTGTGGATGGACTCGCCCGGGTCGAACGAGAACACCTGCCCCGCCACGGTCACGCGCTGCGGCTTGCTGCTCACGAGGTGCATCTCGATGCGTTCGAACGCAGGATTCCAGACGGCACGGTGCTCGAAGGCGCCGGGAACGAAATCGCCCCCGAGCTCGCGATTGATCCGGACGAGCAGGTTGCGGTTGAAGGCCGCCGTCACGCCTTCGGCATCGTCATAGGCGGCCAGCAGTACGCCGAGGTCCTTCACCTGGTCCGCACCGACGATGAAGCGGGCATCCGCCCCCAGCCGCTCGCGCACCGAGCGGAGCAGCGCCACCGCCTCGTCCGGCGTGAAGTTGCCGATCGTCGACCCCGGGAAGAACGCCACCACGGGCCTGCCCGCCAGGGCCTTCGGCACATCGATCGCATGGGTGAAGTCGCCCACCACCGGGTGCACGGCCAATGACGGATACGCTTTGCGAAGGCGCTCCACCGCACCGTCCAGCGCGTCGACGCTGATGTCGACGGGAACATAAGCCGAGATCCAGGGCGCGGCATCGAGCAGCATCCGCGTCTTGTCGCTCGCGCCGCTACCCAGTTCAAGCAGCACCGCTCCCTGCGGGATGACCTCCGCCAGGGCGGGTGCGATCTGGCGAAGCAGGGCCGTCTCCGTCCGTGTCGGGTAGTACTCGGGCGTGACGCAGATGGCCTCGAACAGCGCCGAGCCCGCGCCGTCGTAGAAGTACTTCGGGAGGAACGCCTTGGGTGAGCCGGAAAGCCCGATGAGCGTATCGCGCAGGAAGGTCAGCCTCTCGCCATCGGGCGGAGATCCGGGATCGCGTGCGAGGCGGACACCGCTGAACATCCAGCGCTGGCCATGCCGGTAGAAGTTGCGGTACGAAACGCGTGAATGTCCCGGCGGCGTGACGCTGGCGCCGCCACGCAGCACCATCTGGCCGCTCATGAACTTCCCGTTGTATTCGCCCACGGCATCGTCGGCCGCGCGGAAGCCGGGATATGGGGAATACGCGCTGGCGGTCCACTGCCAGGCCACGTCGTCCACCTGCTCCAGGTCGTTGCGCGTACGCATGGCGTGTTCCCACTCCGCCTCGGTCGGCAGACGCGCACCCGCCCAGCGCGCGAACGCGTCCGCCTCGTAATAGCTCACATGGGTCACCGGCGCGTCGGGGTCCACCGGGCGCCAGCCGCCGGGCGTCATGTGCGACCAGGCCTCGCCGTCGTGCTGCCAGTACAGCGGCGCATCCCAGCCTTCGGCCTGGCATTGCGCCCAGCCGTCGGAAAGCCACAGGTCGGCGCGGCGGTAGCCGCCGAGCGCCATGAAGGCCAGCCACTGGCCATTGGTGACGAGGCGGTCGGCGATCTCGAACGGCTCGAGCCATACCGTATGCGCCGGTCCCTCATTGTCGAAAGCGAAGTCCTCGTTCGCGACGCCGATCCGCACGGGGCCGCCGCCGACGGAGCGGAAGCGTCCCACCGGTCCGGCGGCCGGAGCGGTCCATGACGGGTCGAACGACGGCTTCAGCGGCGACTGCGCGAACAGGTGCTGCACGTCCATCACCAGCAATTCCTGGTGCTGTTCCTCATGGGCGAACCCCAGGCGGACCAGGGCCTTCAACTCGGCGGACAGTTCTCCGGCCAGCAACGCGCGCATATGCCTGTCCACGTGATGGCGGTAAGCCATCACGCGCTGGGTCGCCGGCCGGGTGAGCAGGCCACGCAGGGGACGCGGATGACGCGGCCCCACCGCTTCGTAATACGAGTTGAACAGATAACCGAAGTCGGCATCGAACACCTGGTAGCCGGGCAGGTTCGGTCCCAGCAGGAAGGTCTCGAAGAACCACGTGGTATGGGCCAGGTGCCATTTCGCGGGGCTGGCGTCGGGCATGGACTGCACCACCATGTCTTCCGGACCGAGGCCTTCCACCAGCGCTTCGGTACGGGCGCGCACGGCGTCGTAGCGGTCGGCGAGCGAAAGCAGGCCTTCACGGGCCCGGGCCTCGGCACCGGGGGCCGCGGAGGTGTCGATAAGGGCTTGCATAGGAACTCCCTGGGCTGCGGCGGTCAGTCGGGCATGTGCTCGATCTGCACGCGATCCGGGTAGAAAGCGAGATGGTCGCGGATCGGGGCGACCGGATCGTAGGGCGTCTCGTAAGACCAGACGGCGTTGATGGAGCGTTCCTCGTTGCCGGGCAGGCTGAAGTACGAGGCCTCGCCCTTGTACGGGCAATAGGTGTGGTGTTCGGTCCGCCGCAGGGCGGCCATGTCGGCGTCCTGGCGGGGGATATAGAACACGGGCGGATAGCTGGCTTCGCGCAGGACCAGCGCATTCCGGGTGTCGGCGACGACGCGGCCATCGAAGCGAACGACCACCCTTCCCCCGGAGGGTTTTACCGTGATCGGGTGGTCAGGGCCGGGAATCCTGACGGGACGTGAGGACATGGCGAGCTCCTTCGTGGCGGCTGAGACGGACATCCTGCGACCCGCGGGCGGCGAAACCAAGCCGACAAACGGGAACAGGTGACATTACCGATCCGCAAGAATCGGTTCTTGGACGGCACGACCGCTTTTGACAGAGCGCGCCTTCCACCCCCAACATCGCCCCATGGGCGCTAAACATCCGCTCCACCCGGCCGATATGTCTATTGTGTTGCAGGTGGCGGGAGGCTCGCCATGAGAGCGCTTATCGTCGCGGCGGCCATTGTCGCGGTCCATGCGGTCGGGTTGGTGGTCCTGCCCGGTCTCGGCATGACCCTCTCCTACACGTTCTTCTTTTCCGTGGCGGCCCTCGCCATGGCCAGCGTGGTGGTCGCACGGCGCCGCTCAGGGTCGCCCGGGGACCGGCGCTGGTGGCTGCTCCTGGCCAGCCTCGCCCTCTGGACTGTGGGCATGTCGCTCTCCGCCCGGCAGAACTACGTGCTGGAGAACTCCAATCCCGCGCCCGGCGACAGCATGTTCTTCTACATCCTGTACGTGCTGCCGGTACTGGTGACTGTCTCGTCCGCACCGGTGGCGGCGCGAAAGAACTGGGCGATGGGCATCGATCTGGCGCTGGCGACGCTGTTGATCGTGCTTTTCTACATTCGCACCTTCTCGATCGTCTCCCTCGAGGGCGCCGTCGGCACACAGGCGGCCGTGGACGTGGCATACATGCTGGACTTCGAAAACGGCTGCCTCGCCGTCGCCGCCCTGCTCCGCTATGCCGCCACGGACGATCCGGACGATCATTTCTTCTTCCGCGGTGTGACGGCCTTCTTCGTCACCTATGCGTTTTCGGGCTTCTTCTACAATCACTTCGTGGCGCTCGGCGGACACCCCGAATTCGGCACCTCGCCATGGGACACGCTGCTCGACCTGCCCTTCCTCGCGCTGTTCATCGCCGCGGTGACGCGGAAGCCGCAGCGGCAATGGCATCCGCCGGTATACCTCGTGCGCTTCGTGCAGAGCGCGAGTCCCACCTTCCTTGCGATGAGCGTCCTCGGCTTCGGATTGATGGTGATTCCCGGCTATCCGGTGCTCGGCATCGGCGGCGCCATCGCGGCGGTCATCGGCATCGGCCTTCGCGGCACGCTGGCCCAGGTGGATCTCGTGGAAGAGGAATTCCGGCTCATCCGCAGCCGGGACGAGCTACAGGGCCTGGTCTTCGTCGACAGCCTCACCGGCCTCGCCAATCGCCGCGCGCTGGACGAACGCCTGCTGCGCGAGTGGCACCGGCCCGGCCAGCAGGAGCCCATCGCCCTGCTGATGATCGACGTGGACCACTTCAAGGAATTCAATGATCGCTACGGCCACCTCGCCGGCGACGACTGCCTCCGCGCGCTTGCAGCGGCACTGGCCGGCCATGGCCAGCGCGCCGGCGATTTCATCGCCCGCTTCGGCGGCGAGGAGTTCGCCGTCGTGGCACCCGGCATGGGCCTGTCCGCGGCCGTCGCGCTCGCGGACGCCCTGAGGAAACAGGTGGAAGCGCTGTCCATCGGCCATTCGCTGAGTCCGTTCGGCGTCGTGACCATCAGCATCGGGGTCGCCACGGCAATCGCCACAACGGAAAACGGTCCGCTCGACCTGCTCAACGCGGCGGATCTGGCGCTTTATCGCGCGAAGCGATCGGGCCGCAACCGCGTAGGCAGTCAGGACGATGCGCGCATGTCCGCGGGGCGTATCGGGATGGAACACGAACGGCGGGAAATCGGGTGACTGTCGTGGGCCGTCGTGCTGTCATTCAAAGCGAACGCCCCATGCTGAGTTGCGCCTGCTGCGCTTGCACCTCCGCCATGATCTGCGCCTCCCGCTGGTCGTGCTGCCGGATCTGGGTCACGGCCTCCTCCGGCTGAGGAGGTGGCGTATCCAGGTCGATCTTTGCCGGCGTGGTCATCGGCCCCAGACCGATGAATTCCACCGTCCACTTCTCCTCATCCAGGCGTATCTCGGAGAGATTCCCTGCGGTGATCAGGTTTTCATGGCACGCCGCCGTGAACTGCAGGAGCCTGTCTTCCGAGGCATCGGGAATACGCCGCTGCAACTCGTTGTAGAGTTCGTGGTTGGCGCTGTCCGGATAGCGTGGGTCGTCACGTCCCAGCGTCGGTGCCATAGGGACGGCGTAGGTGGGCTGGATCCACGCCGACGGCTGGTCCAGCCCACGTTCCATCCACGGCTCGGGAGAGACTTCTCGCTGCCTTTCGAATGCTTCCATGGCCTCCGGCCATTGATCGGAACTGCGCGCGAGCGGGGTATTCAGCGACGGCATCACCGGAAGCTCGGCGCGCTTGTCGGGCCGGCCGAATGAGCATTCAACAGCGAACAAGCTCTCGGCGTCCTTGCTCAGCTCAATCCGGTCGACCCGGCACAGCCCTTCCGATCGAGCCGCGACCACCAGGGCCGCGCTCAGGTTGTCACTGTAGCGGTCCGGCTCCTTCCCGAATTGCCGATCAAGGCTATATACCTGTGCCTGTGCCTCCCGGTACAGATCGTGATCGGCATGCGCGGGATCGTCCAGCCGAAGGATGGGCATGAGCAGCGCCGGCGCAGCCGGTTCAGGGGCCAGCGACCGGTAAGCCGATAACGCCTCGTTGGGCTCGGGAGCCTGCAGATAGGGTGCATCCGGCTGGCCGATGGATCGCAACTCGGTGTCCACCGCGTTACGGACGGCCGCCATGGTGAGCGGGCCCGCGACGCCGTCGGCTACCAGTCCGCGGTCTCGCTGGAAGGCCTCCACGGCCAAGCGAGTGCGGCGGCCGTAGTCGCCGTCGGCTGTCAGCGGGCGCCCGTCGGCGTCGGTGTATCCCAGGCGGTTGAGGCTGGTCTGAAGCTGCTGGACATCCTCACGCATGCCCCTTCGCCGAAGAGAATCCACGTCCGCTTCCATCGCTGAAAGCTCGTCAACGCCGATTACCCCGTTCTGAATATCACGAATGAGCTCGGGCGTAATGAACGCCGCCCAGCTTGTCGCAGCGGCGCTACGACGTTGGGCAGCATGCGCGCCACCATTGATTCTCCCTCCGGCCGCTATTGGATCCTCCCTCATCCTTTGCGGAACCCTGTCGAACCAGAATGCCACCGCCAATTTGGCGGACACCTCCGGATCCGTCGCAAGTTCGGGATCGGACAGCAGATCGACGCCGATCTTGTCGCCAAACTTCTTGTAGTTATAGCGGCCGGTTATCTGGAAATGACCCCTGCCGTGAAATCTATAGCCATCGCCCACTTCCGAGTTTCCAAGGTCGCCCTCGTTCCGGCCTTCGTAGAGAATGGTGGCAATGCGCTCAGGATCTTTACTATCGATGGCATCCTGTATTTGTTCCCGCGTGTACCGGATCGCGGCAGAAGACGATGATTCGAGCAACCTCCTGATGTCGCGATAAACCAATGTCTCACGCATGGTCTTGAACCCATCGGTTTCGACCTGCGCATTACCCATAAAATTCGCGAGCTCAGCCGTAGACGTAATGCCTGAGTCGACTGCAGCTTTAAGAAGATGGGAAGAGGATCTATTCAGCGCTGGCATACAGTCAACCTCCTAGGGAACCAAGGATTGGTTCTTTGACAAGGTCTCTTGGATATCTTCCGGATCGAATATCCCCATCGGGATCGAACCTATGGTCGTTGGGTAAGAGACTTCTTCCTTGACGATTTGCACCCCGTAGGGGCCTTCTCCAGAAAGCGGGTAGATCGAATTGGCGCTGGAGAGGTGCCAAATGCCGTCGGTAAATTCGAATGAATAGCTGTATGAGCCGCCTCGGTGATAGTCATTTCGGTAGGAAACCTTACGAGGTGACAGTTCAAGCCGCGAATTCAGGCCAAGCTCCGTTGCTCTTCGATTGAAGTCATTTGCGTCGCAATTGACGACATTGCCTGTGCGGCCAGTCACCCGCATGTCTTTCCCCTCACCACGAAAGAGAACCAGCTCGCACGTGTATGCAATCTCGTCATCCGCGGGTAGTCCGGGATCCGGATCTTTGGGATGCCGCATGATGATCGCCATTGTTCGTTCGCCGCTGCCATCGGTGGCCGATTTGTAAGCAAGCAGGGCTCTGTCGTTGCCGACGAATTCACGGACCGCCGGAGGAACAGTCAGCGATTCAGGCATCGATTCGGAAGTTCCGTATGCGGAAGCCGCACCGACGCTCGACACTGCTGCGAAGGCCGCTAGTTGATGGAGTTTCACGTTATTTTCCTTGTCAGATTCTTTTTGTTTGTCGGATACGCCACTGGACGCGGCCGCAGGCGGCCCAAGCTCACGCCTCACCTGTTCATTGATAATTGCCACATCCCTCAGCAACTGCAGGTCATGCAGTGGGTCGCGAACGGCCGGCCTGTGGACCGGGATGAGTGACGACTTCGCGCGACCTTGCGCCGAACCTGGCCTGACTGGTCCCGAGTCTTCCTTCGTGTTCTCGGCAGGGTCTTCGACGCGTCGAACCTGCACCGGCGCCAGGGTGGCCCGCTTCAAGAATGTCTTGTCCTTGAAGAACCAGTTCTTCTGCGCCCGGATCGGCTTGCACCCTTCGTAAAAGATCAACTCGTCTGGGTGAAGTAGCCCGAGCCATAGGCTGCCGCGGCAACGGCGGTGGACGTGATAACGACGGCGGCAGCCGCCTTCCATGGATGCATGTGGGAACACTCCGTGCGAGACCGGCGGAAATGCTCGTGAATGTCGTCAGCGATGGCAATCATTCGTTGCCGTCTTGCGCTGTAGGCCTTGCTGTGCGGCGTCTCGGCGGGTTGCCGGAATCGCGTGTCGTTCTTCGGAAGCTTCCGATGATTCTTAAAGCGGATCGTTCGGACGATGCGGCGCAAGGGCTACTCGACGGGCCTCGATGCCCGTACGACAACGTCTTCGTTGGCCCTACAGACAAGCCCGAAGTGGATTGCTATCTTCGGGCCGTTGCCTGCACGCCCTTTCGAGATGCACGGTGCAGGCAACCATCGCTTTCATGCGGTGAGAGACGCGAGCCAAGGGTGCGTCAACACCCCTGACCCGCTGGCCATAACCAACCAGTTAGGAAATTGATCATGGTTGCTTGCCATTGTACGGCACCCGCCCGTCCGCCGGATTCCTTCGGCGGTTCCCCCACCGGTCACCGAGCCGTCTGCGTCCTTCGTAGACCCGGTTAACGCGCCGGCGGCGTCGCCGTCTCGCCAAGATGTTTCTCAGCCGTTCCCTCCCCCGGCGCGTATGCGCACGCGCGGCTGAAGGGGCGTCGGCGCCGCCTTTCCAGATTCGAGCAAGACCGTACGGCGCCTGCGATGGGCCGCTGGCGGACACGCGTGCCTGCCTTGCGATGGCAGGCCGAGGAGAACGCAATGAACGGATCGAAAGAACGCACCTACATGGTCGACCCGGACGCGATGGCACACGACCTGATCAACGACGCGACCGAGCTTCTGCAATCCGCGCGCGGGTTGAGCCGTCTGCTGGCCGCGCTGATCTATGAAGCCGACGAGGTGAATTGCACGGACATGGCCTCCGCGCTCGATGCCATCGAGGCGCTGACGCAGTTGGGTCTTCTGTGTGCCACGCAGGCGTATACGCGGATGGTGTGGGATCAGACCTCGCCGGTGAGCGATGTTCTTGGTCGCTGAACCGTATCCGCGAATGGCGGAATCGGCGGTGGATGTGGCGCCCTACGCGCTCAGAGGCCGCGCAAAAAATGTTAACTGTCATGTCAAGTTCATTGACGGACGTTCTGGGGAGCGGATAGATTCGCCGCCAAGGGCCGGCTTGGAGTGATGTATGAGCTCAGGTACCTACGGGTTCCTTTTCGGCGCCGCGCCGGGCTTTGCGTATGACTACCGGGATCGAATGGCTCATGACCCCGTAGCTCATGACCCCGTAGTAGCGACTCCGCCGCATGTTCAGTAGCGCCTCCATCCAACCCGGGAAACGGCGGGCGCGCCGGGAAAATTTATGAGTTCACATACCCTGGGGTTTATCCTCGGAGCGGTACCCGGAGGCGTCTATACCTTGTCGAACATGCTTCGCATGAGGCGAGTGCAGTCCAGGGCTGTTGCCCTGGCCCGTGAGCATGGCGACTTCCTCGATATGGATTCGTCAGAGAATCAGAATTTCGATTATCTGCTCGACCCAGGGAAGTTCATCAAGCCCAACGACGGCCCAGGCGCGCGTCGAGGCAAGGAGCTTCTGCTTTCCGTCAGGAACCAGATGCTGAAGCGTCATCTGATAGGAGCCGCGCTGTTGGTGGTCGGGGCTGTTCTTGGGGTGGGAATTTCTGCGGCGGTCGACTTGGTCATGACGGGGTAACGATTCGGCACCCGTATGGTCGGCCCGGGGCTTGTGCTGAAGGAGCAACAGGTCTTGGAGCTCACGGCTTTAAAGGCGTCGCGCGCAGGCGCGCTCCTACAATGCGGGGGGCTTAGAATTGTCGGATGACGCAGCCTGAGCCATCGGTTCCCGAACCGGCCACGAACCAACGACCGTGCGGCCTGCGGTCTTGAGCATGCCGCTGGACACGCTGGCCGCGCCGTGGCGGCATGAGGAAGAGATCAGGAAGAGCCGGTTCCTCGTCCAGGCCGCTCCGGTCGACACGCCTGCGGCTGCCCTGGCGTGGCTGGACGCCGCCGGGGACCCCGCGGCCACGCATAATTGCTGGGCCTACCGCATCGGCGACGCCTATCGCTTCAATGACGACGGCGAACCCGGTGGCACGGCGGGGCGTCCCATCCTGGCGGCGATCGACGGCCAGGGTTGCGACCGCGTGGCCGTGCTGGTCACGCGCTGGTACGGCGGCATCAAGCTGGGCGCCGGCGGCCTCGCGCGCGCCTACGGTGGCAGTGCCGCCGAGTGCCTGCGCCTCGCGCCCAGGGCGCCGATCGTCGCCACCGGGCGCCTTGTGCTGCGTTGCGAGTTCGGGGAGCTGGCCCTCCTCACTGCCCGCCTGCGCGAGATGGAAGCGGTCGTGGAGCGGGAGGAATTTACGGGCGAGGGGGCGGAGCTGGTCGTATCTGCGCCGCTGGACAGGCTCGACGCCATCGCCGCGCGCGTGGTCGACCTTACCCGGGGCAAGGCACGGCCCCGCCGCCTCGACTGACGGCCGCGTGTTGAATACCGTACCGCCCGGCCCCATCCGTTGGCGAATTGCCTGAAAAAACCGAAGTGAGCATGAGCGACGAACGCAGGGAGAAGTCACGCAAGATCGGCGCATTGCGCAACCTCTGGCCGTTCCTGAAGCCGAATAAGGGCCTTATCGCCGGCTGGCTGGTGTTCCTTGGCATCTCGTCCAGCGCATCGCTGGTCCTGCCGGTGGCCGTGCGGCACATCATCGACCACGGCTTCCTGGCCTCGAACCTCGCCACGATCAACGGCACCTTCCTCGGCCTGTTCGGCGTGGCGGTGGTGCTCGCCATCGCCACGGCCGCGCGCTACTACTGCATCGCCCTGCTCGGCGAACGCTCGCTCGCCTCGTTGCGCACCGCGCTGTACGAGCACGTCATCCAGCTCGACGTCGGCTTTTACGAAGGCACCCGCGTCGGCGAGCTCACCTCGCGCCTGGGCACCGATACCGAGGTGGTGCAGACCCTGGTCGGCTCGGGCATCTCGGTGGCACTGCGCAGCGCGGTGATGCTGATCGGCGCCGCCGCCGCGATGGCATGGACCAGTCCGCGCCTCGCCGGCCTCACCGCGCTGGTGATCCCCGCCGTGATGCTACCGATCCTCGTCTTCGGCCGCCGCGTGCAGAAGCTGTCGCGCAGCAGCCAGGATCGCATCGCCGATGCCGCCGCAGTCGCCAACGAGACCTTGAACGCGGCCCACGCGGTGAAGGCCTATGCGCGCGAGCCGATCGAAAGCCGCCGCTACGCCAACGCCATCGCCCTGGCCCTGGCCACCGCGCGCCGCCGCATCGGCATGCGTTCCCTGCTCACCGCCGCCGTGATCGTGCTGATCTTCGGTGCCATCACCCTGGTGCTGTGGGCCGGTGCGCGCGACGTCATCGCCGGCGACCTCGCGCCGGGCGTGCTCAGTCAGTTCGTGCTCTATGCCATCTTCGCCGCAGGCTCCGTGGCCGGTCTCTCCGAAGTCTGGGGCGACGTGCTGCGCGCCGCGGGCGCGATGGAGCGCATCGGCGAGCTGTTCGCGGAGCGCCCGACCATCCGCACGCCGGATGCGCCGGAGCCGCTGCCGCGCCCGGTAACCGGTGCGCTGCGCTTCGAGCATGTGGAGTTCCGCTACCCCTCGCGTCCCGACGTGGCCGCACTGTCCGACTTCGACCTGGAAATCTTCCCCGGCGAAACGGTTGCGCTCGTCGGCCCCTCCGGCGCGGGCAAGAGCACGGTGTTCAGCCTCTTGTTGCGCTTCTATGATCCGCGCTCGGGTGCCATCCGCTTCGACGGCGTGGACCTGCGCGCGCTTTCGCTACCCGAACTGCGCGGGGCCATCGCACTCGTGCCGCAGGAAACGGTGATCTTCGGCGGCAGCGCCGCGGACAATATTCGTTTCGGCCGCGCCGACGCCAGCGACGAGGAGGTGCGCGAGGCCGCGCGCCTGGCCGAAGCGGACGGGTTCATCGCCGCCCTGCCTGACGGCTACGAAGCCGCCCTGGGTGAGCGCGGCGTACGTCTCTCCGGCGGACAGAAACAGCGTGTGGCCATCGCCCGCGCGATTTTGCGCGACGCGCCGCTGCTCTTGCTGGACGAGGCCACATCGGCACTGGACGCGCAGTCCGAAGCGGCCATCCAGCACGCGCTGGAGCGCCTGGAAAAAGGCCGCACCACGCTCGTCATCGCCCATCGCCTCGCCACCGTGCAGCGTGCCGACCGCATCGTGGTGATGGATGGCGGCCGCATCGTCGCCCAGGGCACGCATGAAAGCCTGCTGGCGGAAGGTGGCCTGTACGCGGAGCTGGCGCGCCTCCAGTTCGTCGCCTGACTGGGGAGCCGGCTGTGTGTGGGAGCCGGCTATGCCGGCGATCCCGCGGCAGCGGGCCAGCTTGCCGCGAGCAGGACGCGGACGGGCGTTTTTCGCGGCGTTGACGACGTGCCGCCTACCTTCGCCGGATGGATGGCGACCTGCTGCTACCGCGCCCCGAAGGCCTTTACTGCCCCGCGGGTGAATTCTTCATCGATCCCATGCAGCCGGTGGCGCGCGCCGTCGTCACGCACGCGCACGGCGACCACGCACGCTCGGGCAGCGCGCTCTACCACGTGGCCGCCGCCGGCGGATGGCTGATGCGTGAGCGCCTCGGCGCCGATGCGCTCATCCACGAGCACGACTGGAGCGAACGCTTCACCCTCGGCGACACCCTCGTCTCCTTCCACCCCTCGGGCCATATCCTCGGCGCGGCGCAGGTCCGCATCGAAGGCCGCGGGAAGGTCGTCGTCGTGTCCGGGGACTACAAACGCGATCCCGACCCCACTTGCGCACCGTTTGAACCCGTGCCCTGCGATGTGTTCGTCACCGAATCCACCTTCGGCCTGCCGATCTACCGCTGGCCGCCGATGCGCAAGGTGCTGGACGAGATCCTCGCCTGGGTGGACGAATGCCGCGAGCGCGGCGTACCCGCCGTGCTGTTCTGCTATGCCCTGGGCAAGGCGCAGCGGCTGCTCGCCGAGCTGGCGACGCGCACCGATCGCACGGTGCACCTGCATGGCGCGATGCTGCGCCTCGTAGAGGTGTACCGCGCCGCCGGCGTACGCATGCTGCCGACGGTGGCGGTGAGCGATTCGGCACGCGGCAAGGACTTTGCCGGCGAGCTGATCATGGCACCGCCATCGGCCGCGGGTTCGCCCTGGATGCGCCGCTTCGGCAAGGCCTCCACCGGCTTCGCATCCGGCTGGATGCAGGTCCGCGGTGCGCGGCGGCGGCGCGGTTACGACCGCGGTTTCGTGGTCTCCGATCATGCCGACTGGCCCGGCCTGCTGCGCAGCGTGAACGACTGCGGGGCGAAGCGCGTGTACGTCACCCATGGCGACGGCGATGCGCTGGTCCGGCACCTGCGCGACACGGGACACGAGGCGTTCCTCCTTCGTTCGCTAGGCGGGCGCATGCCCGAGCTGCGCCACAGCGAGGAAGGCGACTGATGCGCCGCTTCGCCGCCCTGTTCGAGGCGCTCGACCGCACCTCGGCCACATCGGCCAAGCGAGATGCGATGGCCGCCTATTTCGCGGATGCGCCCGCGGAGGATGCGGCCTGGGCGGTCTACGTGCTCGGCGGGGGCAAGCTGAAACGGACCGCCACATCGACGGAGCTCCGGCTCGCGCTGGCCGCGGAAACCGGCTACGCAGACTGGCTGATTGACGAGAGCTACCAGCACGTCGGCGACCTGGCCGAGACCATCGCGCTGATGTTGCCGGCCGTCGAGGACGGCAACGAGGATGTGCCGCTGCACGTCTGGATGGAGGCGCGGCTTCCCTCGCTCGGCCGTCTGGAACCCGCGGAACGCATCGAAGTGCTGCGCGAATGGTGGCGGCCCCTGCCGCGCGAGCAGGTTTTCCTCGTGAACAAGCTGCTGACGGGCTCCCTCCGCGTGGGCGTGTCGCACCGGCTCGTCGTGCAGGCCCTGGCGCAGTGGTCGAACCTGGCGACGGACCTCATCGCGCATCGCCTCAGCGGGACATGGAAGCCTTCGGCCGATGCCTTTCGTGCGCTGGCCGGACCGGAGCGCGCGGACGAGCACGCTGGCGAGCGGCCCTACCCCTTCTTCCTCGCTTCACCCCTGGAGCAGGAGGTCGCTTCGCTGGGCGAGGTGGGGGACTGGCTCGCCGAATGGAAATGGGACGGGATCCGCGCGCAACTGATGCGACGGGCCGATGGTGCCCTGCTCTGGTCGCGCGGCGAGGAACGCCTGGACGGCCGCTTCCCCGAGATCGAGCTTGCCGCGCGGGATCTCCCCGACCGCTGCGTCATCGATGGCGAAATCCTCGCCTGGACTCTGGACGAGGACCATCCCCTGCCCTTCGCCGCCTTGCAGAAGCGCATCGGCAAGCTCAAGCCGGGCCCGAAGCTGCTGGCCGACACGCCCGTGCGCCTGATGGCCTACGACCTGCTCGAGCTGGACGGCCAGGACCTGCGCGAGCGCCCGTTGGCCGAACGCCGCGCCATGCTCGCGGCCCTGGTGGAAGGCCGCGGGCCCACACTCATGCTCTCGCCAGCCGTCGACGCACCCGACTGGCAGGCGCTGGCATCCGTTCGCGGCGAATCGCGCGAACGGCGCACCGAAGGCCTGATGCTGAAGCGCCTCGATTCACCCTACCGGGTCGGCCGCAAGCGCGGCGACTGGTGGAAATGGAAGGTCGATCCGTACACGATCGACGCGGTGCTGCTGTACGCGCAACCCGGCCACGGCAGGCGTTCCGGACTGTTCACCGACTACACCTTCGGCGTCTGGGAGGGCGATGCGCTGGTGCCTGTCGCGAAAGCCTACTCGGGCCTCGACGACAGCGAGATCGGCCGGCTCGACCGCTGGATCCGCGCGCACACCGTCGAGCGCTTCGGCCCGGTCCGCTCGGTCGAACCCACGCACGTCTTCGAACTCGCCTTCGAGGCGATCCAGGCCTCCGGCCGCCACAAGGCCGGCGTGGCGGTGCGCTTCCCGCGCATCCTGCGCTGGCGTACCGACCTCGCCATCCGCGATGCCGACAAGCTCGACGACCTCCGCCACCTGGCGTCGGGCTGAAGCCCGCCTGCTCGCGTGGTTTGCCGCGCAGGAGCGTCGTGCCGCGCCGTTCCAGCGCGCGGCGTGGCGTGCGTGGCACGAGGGCCGGAACGGGCTCATCCATGCACCGACGGGCACGGGCAAGACGCTGGCCGCGGCGGGCGGCCCGCTCATCGATGCGGTGCTGCGTCCCGAGACCGGCTTGCAGCTCCTGTGGATCACGCCGCTGCGCTCGCTTGCGACCGATACCGCCCAGCACCTGTCCACCGCCGTGGAAGCGATGGAGCTGCCGTGGCGCGTACTGCGCCGTACCGGCGACAGCGGGAGCGCCGAACGTGCCCGGCTTCGCCGTGGTGCCTGCGAACTGCTGGTGACCACGCCGGAAAGCCTCGCCCTCCTGCTGAGCTACCCCGACGCGAAGGAGCGCTTCGCGCGCCTGCGCGGCATCGTGGTCGACGAGTGGCACGAGCTGGTCGGCAACAAGCGCGGCACCCTGCTGCAGCTTGGGCTCGCGCGCCTGCGCCACTGGCTGCCGGAGCTGCGCACGTGGGGCCTCTCCGCGACGCTGGGCAACCTCGACGAGGCCCTGCATGCGCTGGCGAACGACGGCGTGCTCATCGGCGCACGCGCGAAAAAGAAAACCGTGATCGAAACCGCCGTGCCCGACAGCGGCGAACGCTTTCCCTGGGCAGGCCACCTCGGCCTTTCCCAGCTGCCGCGCGTGCTGGAGGCTGTGCTCGGCGCGCGCAGCAGCCTCGTCTTCGCCAATACGCGCTCGCAGGCGGAACTCTGGCACGAGGCTTTGTCCTCGGTGTGGCCGGAGTCGCCTGCGACGCTGGCGCTGCATCACGGCTCGATCGACCCGAAGCTGCGCTTCGCCGCAGAGGAAGGACTTCGCGTCGGCGCACTGCGTTGCGTCGTCGCCACATCCAGCCTCGATCTTGGCGTGGATTTCGCGAGCGTGGAACGGGTGATCCAGATCGGCAGCCCCAAGAGCGTCGCGCGCCTGCTGCAGCGCGCGGGCCGTAGCGGTCACCGGCCGGGCGTGGCGTCACGCATTCTCTGCGTGCCGACCCACCTGCTCGAACTTGCCGAGGTGGCAGCGGCCCGGCATGCGCTGGACGAAGGCCACCTCGAGCCGCGCCGGCCGATGCGCGGCTGCCTGGACGTGCTCGCGCAGCACCTGCTCACCATGGCCCTGGGCGGCGGCTTCAGCGCCGACGAAGCGTATGCCGAGATCACCTCGTCGCTCGCTTATGCCCGCCTGCCACGCGAGCGCTTCGATGCGGTGCTTGCTTACCTGCGCACGGGCGGCTCCGCACTGGCGAGCTATCCCGAATACCGCAAGCTGGTCGAAACCGGCGGGCGCTACCATGTCGACAGCGGGCGCATCGCGCGCATGCACCGCCTTTCGATCGGCACCATCACCTCCGACGGAAGCCTGCAGGTGCGTTACATGAAGGGACCGAAGCTTGGTTCGGTCGAGGAACAGTTCCTGTCCCGGCTGCGGCCAGGCGACCGCTTCCTGTTCGCCGGGCGCCACCTCGAACTCGTCCGGGTGCGCGACATGACGGCCTACGTGCGCGCGGCGCCGAACCGCCGCGGCGGCGTGCCGCGCTGGCTCGGCGGTCGGCTGCCGCTGTCGGGCGAACTTTCCGACGAGCTTCGCGACACCCTGGCCGGCGGCGGCAAGGACTCCGCCGAAATGCGCGCGCTCGCGCCGCTGCTCGACGTGCAGCGCAGGCAGTCCTCGATCCCGGCAGCCGACGAAACGCTCTGCGAGCGCACGCGCACCCGCGAGGGCGATTACCTGTTCGTTTTTCCCTTCGCCGGCAGACTGGCCCACGAAGGCCTGGCCGCCGTCCTTGCTTACCGCCTCGCGCGCATCCGGCCCGGCGATTACGGCTATGCCGTGAACGACTACGGACTGGCCCTCACTGCCGCGCGCATGCCGCCGCTCGACGAAGCGACGATGCGTGTCCTCCTGCATCCGTGGGGCCTGCGCCGCGATATACGGGCCAGCGTCAACCTGTCGGAACTCGCCCGCCGGCAATTCCGCGAGATCGCGCGCGTGGCAGGCCTGGTCTTCAACGGTTATCCGGCGCAGGGAAAGACCCTGCGCCAGCTGCAGGCTTCGAGCGGCCTGCTGTTCGACGTGCTGCGCCGGCACGATCCTGAGCATCCCCTGCTTTGGCAGGCCGAGCGCGAGGTGCTCGACCAGCAGCTGGATTATTCGCGCCTGCGCGCATGCCTGCTGCGCGTATCGCGTTCGCGGCTGCTCTGGCGGGAGACGAAACGGCTCAGCCCGCTCGCCTTCCCGTTATGGGTCGAGCGTCTCCGCGGCGGCATTGCCGGCGACGACTGGAAGACCCGCGTCGAACGCATGCTCGCCACGCTGGAAGCGGGGGCCGACGCATGATGACCTGCGACATAGAGGTGGCCGGCGAGCGGCTGACCCTGCATGCGCAGCGGGCGATCCACTGGGCAGCGCGGCGAACGCTTCTGGTCTCCGACGTTCACTTTGGCAAGGGTGCGGTCTTTCGCCGTGCCGGCATCGCCGTGCCCAGCGGCGACACCGAGGACGACCTCGCGCGGCTCGGCGCGCTCGTCGCCGAGTTCCAGCCGGCAAGGCTTGTCGTCCTCGGCGATCTCGTCCACGGCGCGGCCACGGAGCACAGTGCCTGGGTGGAGCGGGTGCGGTCGTGGCGGCGACGCCATGCCGCGATCGCCATGGACCTTATCGCCGGCAACCACGACCGCCACTTCGACGTGGCGTCGCTGGGCATCGACGTCCGGCCCGGGCACGTCGCCGAGCCGCCCTTCGTGTTCGCGCACCATCCGGAAGTGCATGACGGCGCATACACCCTGGCGGGCCATGTGCATCCTGGTGTGACGGTACGCGATGGCTGGCGCCGGCACCGCCTGCCGGCCTTCGTCTTCGACCGCGAGGTCGGCATGCTGCCGGCCTTCGGCACGCTGACCGGCTTGCACGAAGTGACAGCGACGCCCGGGCGACGGATCGTGGCCGTGACGCCCGCCGGATTGCTGCCGCTTCGCTGAGGCGGGAGGGTCAGGCGAGGGCTGTCGCCAGGGCGCGTACCGTGTCCACATCGGTGCGCATTTCGCCTTCGCCCATGCCCAGCGTGTCGCCGGGAACGCGGCGCATGGCGGAGGGCAACCGGCGCTTCGCGGATGCGTGGAATTCGCGGGCACGCGTCGCTTCGCGCAGGGCCACGACGTTGCCGGGCTCCAGGCCTGCGCCAGGCATCACGACGATCCGCCCGCCCGCCTGGGAAACCAGCCGGGCGATGGATGCGGCGCCGGCCACGGCGCTGGGCATGCCGCCGGAGGTGAGGACGCGTTCGAAACCGAGCTCGATCAGAGTCTCGAGCGCCTCCTGCCTGTCGGGCACGAGGTCGAAGGCGCGATGGAAGGTCACGCCCATGCCTTCGGCGGCACGCAGGAACATCGCGCAGGCTTCCCGGTCCACCTCGCCTTCCGCCGTGAGCGCACCCACGACGACGCCATCGCAGCCCAGCTCGCGGCAGTGCGCGATATCGTCGAGCATCGCTTCGATCTCGGCGTTCTCGTAAAGGAAGTCGCCGGCACGAGGACGGATGAGCACGTACAGCGGGATCGACAGACCTTCGCGGGCGAGCGCGATGGTGCCGTGCGAGGGCGTGACGCCGCCCCCTTCGAGGCAGGCGCAGAGTTCGACGCGACCCGCGCCGCCTTCCTGCGCCGCGAACGCCGACGCCACCGAATTCGCTGCGACTTCCAGCAAGGCCATGGTCAGTAGGTGCTCTTACCGGGGATCAGCGTGTCCTGCTTGTGCGCATCGCAGACCGCGTACGAGAAACCCTTCTGGATCGCCCAGGCGCCGACGTTGCCCTTCTTGTCCATGGCGAGAAAGCCTACCTGGAGGTCTTTCGCGTCCGGTTTGCGGCGCAGGATGCGCTCTACCGCTTCGCGGCAGGCGTCCTCCGGCGAACGGCCCTGGCGCATCAGCTCCACGACCAGGAAGCTGCCCACGTTGCGGATCACTTCCTCGCCCACGCCCGTCGAGGTGGCACCGCCGACTTCGTTGTCGACGTAAAGCCCCGCGCCGATGATCGGGCTGTCGCCCACGCGGCCGTGCAGCTTCCAGGCCATGCCGCTGGTGGTGCAGGCGCCGGACAGGTTGCCCTTGGCGTCGATCGCGAGCATGCCGATGGTGTCGTGGTTGCTCGCGTCGCCCGGCGTGCCGCCCGGACCCGCGTTGTAGCTCCTGACCTCGCTGTTGGCCACCGGCTTGTACTTCGCCGTCTTCAGCCACTCGTGCCAGGCCTTCTCCGATTCCGGGGTCAGCAGTTCCTCGCGCGGAAAGCCTTGCTCCATCGCGAACTGCAAGGCGCCGTCACCGGCCAGGAGGACGTGAGGCGTGCGTTCCATGACGCGCCGGGCCACCGAGATGGGGTGCGCGATGTGCTCCATCGCCGCCACGGCGCCGCAGTTGCCGTGCTCGTCCATGATGCTCGCGTCCAGCGTGACCTTGCCGTCGCGGTCGGGGTAACCCGCGCGGCCCACGCTGTGGTTGCGCAGGTCGGCTTCCGGCACGCGGGCACCTTGTTCGACGGCATCGAGGGCGCGGCCGCCGGCGGAAAGCACCTTCCACGCCGCCTGGTTCGCGGCCACGCCGAAGTCCCAGGTGGAACAGACGCGCGGGATCATGCCGGCCGGCGTGCCTGCGGTCGGCGCCTTGGCGGCCGCCCTGGCGAGGCCGTTACCGGCCATGGCCACACCCGAGGCGATCGTCGCCCCCTGGAGAAAACGTCTGCGGTCCATGAGACCCCTCGTTCGACGACGCGCCTGCCGCGCCATCCCCGATGGTCGCATGCTCGCCGCCGCGCTCGCCACCTTCCAGGTCACGCCGCGCACAGGCCGCGGATTCGGCTCGCAGGAAATCGCGCGCCCCCTGCATGCGTGACGTGGCCGAACGGGACAGCGAGGTACCGAGGATCGCCAGCATGGCGAGGACCGCCAGCACCACGAGCAGGATGGCACCGCGTTCACTGCGCAGGGTCGGGTCTCCCGATGGCGCGGGCGTAGCGGCGACCGCCTTTCATCGACAGGATGACTTCGATACTCCGTATCCCGGTTCCGTGCTCCTTCGAAAACGATTCCCGCCGGACACGACCTTCATCGTCATGAACATCGGCGATGAACTCGGCGGAAATCACGCCGTCCAGATATTTTTCGCAGGGGTCATCCGCGGGACAACGCCAGAGCGCATTCTCGACGAACCACATAGCATGTCCGAGCCGCAACGCGGACGTGGCGCGATGCGATGCCCTTCCCGTGCAGGCCGTACTCTCGATGCAACCTTCCCAATGCGTCGACTCGCGAAGATCCCGGGCGATGGCTGCCAGCGCGAGCCACGCCGAGTCGGCCGCACTCGCCGCGGCACGTTGTCTTGCCGCGGCGATCCCCGCCAGCGAAAGCGCGGTAAGCGCGATAGCGGCGACCATGGACGCCACCGCGAGTCCCACCAGAAGTTCGGTCAGGCTCATGCCCCTGGCGTTCATGGATGGAACGCCCACTCGAGGATGCCGCGGCCCGACCACAGGATGGAAATGCTGCACCTGGGCCCGGCCACGCAGCGCACGCGCCCCGAGGCCGCCGCGCCGACATGACGTGACAGCTGCGCGCGGAACGACCTGAGGTCGTCGGCGGCACGAGCGCGCGCATCGCAGGGATGCACGCAACGGTCATTGCCGACGTTGTCGTCGACGTAGGCACCATCGACGACACCGGCACGATTCGCGCGCATCCGCATTTCCAGGCTGACCGCTATCGTGGTAGCCGCGGTGAGCCGCGACGCCCTGGCATGGGTAGCCAGCGATTGCATCGTCCAGGTGCCGTGACATGCCGCGCCGATGGAGAAAACGGCCAGCGCCGTCAGGGATTCGACCAGTGAGAAGCCTGCGTGTCGCATCGATGCAGCGTCGTGCGCGCGGCACATCGATGCCATAGGAACGCGTCGTGGCGCATCGTGCGCCTTTCGCAGGGGTGCGGGTGGTTGGCGCCCGCATGCAGGAACCGGGGAAGCAAAAAAAAACCCCGCGCGGATGCGCGGGGTTTTTTCGAACCAGCGAAGGGAAGTAATCAGGTGGCGACTTCGACGCCCGACGCCTGGGCACCCTTCGGGCCCGTGGTCACTTCGAACTTCACACGCTGGCCTTCCTGGAGACTACGGAACCCCTTGGAATTGATCGCAGAAAAGTGGACGAACACGTCCTCCCCACCGTCCTCGGGCGCGATGAAACCGAAACCCTTGGCGTCGTTGAACCACTTGACCGTACCGAAACGCATTGCGGAAACCTCTGGACATGGACTGGAAGCACCCGGATGGCAAAGGCGTTCCCCATGGATCCCCTGGCCTGCCCCCGCGGCGCAGCGGAAGTATCATCATGTTTCCAGGCAAAGCGCAACTGGGACTGATTCCGATATCAGCCCATGGCCAGGAGACGGCCCAGGATCGGCGGCACGTTCGCGGTGGCCGCGGCCAGGTGGGCGAAGATTTCCTCGATGCTGATTTCCGCTTCGTCGCCCGCTCCCGCCGCGAAATTCGCCACCAGGGCGAGGCAGGCGAACTCGAGATCCAGTTCGCGGGCGAGCGCGGCCTCCGGCATGCCGGTCATGCCGACCAGGTCGCAACCGTCACGCTTCATACGTGCAATTTCGGCACGGGTCTCGAGACGCGGGCCCTGGGTCACGCCATGGACACCCCCGTCGACGATCGCCAGGCCTTCCGCCCGGGCCGCCGCAAGAATCGCCTGGCGCAGGCTCTCCGTATACGGTTCGCTGAAGTCGATGTGGCGGACCTCGGCCCCTTCCACGTCGTTGAAACTGGTGTAGCGCCCGTGGGTGTAATCGATGATCTGGTCCGGGACCACCAGGGTGCGTGGACCCATGTCGTCGCGAATGCCGCCCACGGCATTGACCGCCACCACGCGACGAACGCCCAGGGAATGCAGTGCCCACAGGTTGGCGCGGTAGTTCACGCGATGCGGGGGCACCGTATGGCTCTCGCCGTGGCGGGCCAGGAAAGCCAGCCGCTTGCCGCGGAAGCGGCCGGTGACGATGTCGCCCGAGGCGGCGCCGAAAGGCGTCCCGACGGCATGCCGTTCGGCATCCTCCAGCCCTTCGAAAGCGTACAGGCCGCTGCCGCCGATGACGGCGAGGTCGATGCTCATCGGACTCAGTCCTTCAACGCGTAGATGCCCGGCAGGTTGCGGGCGTGTTCGTTGTAGTCCATGCCATAGCCGAACACGTAACGGTCCGGCAGGTCCACGCCGTTGAAGTCGGCTTCGATGCCGTGGGCACGGCGGCCGTGCAGCTTGGTGCAGAGCACCGCCAGGAGCACGCGCTTCGCGCCCATCTCGAGGCACGCGTCGCGCACGGCCTTGAGCGTATGGCCTTCGTCGAGGATGTCGTCGACCAGGAGCACGGTGCGCCCCTGCAACGGCACTTCCGGACGACGCAGCCAGTGCAGGTCGCTGCCGCGGGTCTGCCCGCGGTAGCGGGTGGCGTGGGCATAGTCGAACTCGAGGTCGGTGCGGATCGACAGTGCCAGCTGGCCCGCGAAGACTAGCGCGCCATGCATCACGGTGAGGAACACGGGACGCTCGCCGGCGAGCGCGCGATCGATCTCGCGGCCCATGCGGATGATTTCGATGTCGAGCTGTTCGCGGCTGAACAGGAGGTCGGCGCGGGCGAGCGCTTCTTCGAGCGAGGCGGAAGTCATGGGTGGTTCAAGGCTCCAGGGCGGTTACGCGCGCGATGAAACGCTCGCGCTGGGGATTGTCGACGAGGCCTTCCCATGTCGAGCCGATCGCGCCGCGCAGCGGGGCGATGCGCTCGGCTGGCGACGGACGGCGGCCTTCGACCGCCGCGATCGCTTCGGGAACGACTTCGGGAAAACAGGCGAGCACGAGGTCGCAACCTGCATCGAGGTGGGCGGCCGCGCGCGCGGCGATGCCGCCGACACTGCCGGCGGCCGCCATGCTGATGTCGTCGCCGAACACGCAGCCACGGAAACCAAGCTCGCCGCGCAGGACCTCTTCGATCCATGCGTGCGAATAGCCGGCGGGACGGTCGTCCATCGCGGGGTAGATCACATGCGCGGCCATCACGGCCTCGGCATGGGCTTCCATGCCGGCGACGAAGGGCAGCAGGTCGTTGCGGAAGATCTCGTCCTTGCTGCGCGGATCGATCGCGACGGATTCATGGGTGTCTTCGAGGACGGAGCCGTGACCCGGATAGTGCTTCAGCACCGCGGCCATGCCACCCAGGTGCATTCCGCGCACATAGGCCTGGACCAGTTCGGCGGCCACGGCCGGATCCGCGTGGAAGGCGCGGTTACCGATGGCGCGGCTGCCGCGGTCGATATCGGCGACGGGCGCGAAACTGAAATCCACGCCGATGGCGCGCATTTCGCTGGCCATGATCCACGCATGTTCCTCGGCGCGGTTCACCGCTTCCGCCGGGTCGGTGTCGTACAGCTTGCCGATCGCCGCCACCGGCGGCAGCCGGGTGAAGCCCTCGCGGAAACGCTGCACGCGCCCTCCCTCCTGGTCGACGCAGACGAGGAAGTCCTCGCCGGCCACTTCTCGCACCGATTCGATCAGCGCCGTGACCTGTTCCCGCGATGCGAAGTTGCGCGAAAAGAGGATGGTTCCGGATACGCCCGGTGCGGTGAGCCACGCGCGCTCGTGCGCCGCCAGCTCCGTGCCGCCCAGCCCGACGATCAGCATGACGCGTCCTCCTTCCCATCTTTTTCCCCGGCCGACCAGCGCGCAAAGGGGCGGTCGACGAGGTTCACGTTGTAATAGCGCGACTGGTCGGTCACTTCGGCACCGAGCCAGGCCGGGCGCGGATACGCGGCGTCCCGCGAAGGCAGCTCGACTTCGGCGACGACCAGCCCGGCGTTGTCGCCAAGGAACTCGTCGATCTCGAAGTGCGCGCCCTCGAGCATGACGTGGTGGCGAACCTTCTCGAGCACGCCGTCCGCCAGCTCATGGAGCAGGTGCTCCGCGTCCTCGAGAGGGATCGGATACTCGAACTCGTGGCGCTCCACGCCGAGGGTGGCCGACTTGATGTTGAGCCAGCCCTTGCCGTCCGCCAGACGCACGCGGACGGAGCATTTCGCATGGCCGGCATGGATCGCCGCGCCGGCCACGAGGTATCCCTGCGCGATCCGCTCGCTGCGCTCCACGAGGCCACGCCAGCCGTCGCCGGCGAGGAGGAACTTGCGTTCGATTTCGACGCCCATGGGGTCTCCGTCAGCCGCGCTCGAACAACGCGATGGATTCGACGTGCGCGGTGTGCGGGAACATGTCCATCACCCCGGCGGATACGAGCCGGAAGCCGTGCTTCGCGACGAGGATACCCGCGTCGCGCGCCAGCGATCCCGGATGGCAGGACACGTAAACGATGCGATTCGTGCCCTTGCGCGGCAGGTACTCCAGCACCTTGTCGGCACCGGCACGCGGCGGATCGAGGAGGATCTTGTCCCACGATTGCGTGGCCCAGGATTCCGTGCGCTGGTCGTCGAAGAGATTAGCGACGCGGAACGAGGCGTTGCCGAGGCCGTTGCGCGCGGCATTCGCCGCGGCGCGTTCCACCAGGCCGTGTTCGCCTTCCACGCCGACCACTTCCGCGGCATGACGCGCGATCGGCAGCGTGAAGTTGCCGAGGCCGCAGAAGAGGTCGAGCACGCGATCGCTCGACCGGAGGTCGAGCAGTTCGAGCGTGCGCGCCAGCATGCGCTGGTTCATTCCCGCGTTCACCTGCACGAAGTCGAGCGGAAGGAATTCGAGTTCCACGTTGTCCGCGGGTATCGCGAAGGCCAGGCGCGGCGCTTCCGGCCAGAGGGGGTGCACGCTGCTGTGGTTGCCGGGCTGGAGGTAGATGGCGAGGCCGTGTTCCTTGCCGAAAGCGGCCAAAGCCTCGCGATCGCGCGCGGACAAAGGCTGCAGGTGGCGGAAGACGAGGGCCACGGTGTCGTCGCCGGCCGCGAACTCCACCTGGGGAATGTCGCGCGCGGCATCGAGCCCGCCGATGAGCGTGGCCAGCAGGCCTACCTTCGGACCGAGCGCCGGATGGATGACCTCGCAAACGTCGATGTCGGCCACGAAGCGCGGGTTGGATTCCTCGCGGAAGCCCACGAGCACGCGCTCCTTCTTGGCGACATAGCGCACGGAGAAGCGCCCCTTGCGGCGATAGGCCCAGGGCTGGTCCACCAGCGGCGGCAGCCACGTCTCCGGCGTCACCTTGCCGATCCGTTCGAAGTTCTCGGCCAGCACGCGCTGCTTCGCGGCAATCTGCGCCGCGGGCGCCAGGTGCTGGAGGGAGCAGCCGCTGCACTGGCCGAAGTGCCGGCACAAGGGTTCCACGCGCTCCGGAGAAGCCTCGAGGATGCGAACGACCTCGGCATCGTCATAGTTGCGATGACGCTTGCGGTACTTCAGCAGCACGCGCTCGCCCGGCAACGCGCCGGAGACGAAGGTGGCCTTGTTGTCGATGCGGGCGACGCCCCGGCCGTCGTGGCTGAGGTCGGTGATGGTGGCTTCGAATTCGGTCATGCGCTCAAAAACGTGATGTGGGAAGCACGCTGGCGCGCGAACGGGTGCTCGCGGCTAGACCCGTTCGCGCGCCAGCGCGCTTCCCACGGAAACATCAGAGGTGCCTTTACTTGCGCTTCCAGGCGCCCGAGGCATCGCGATAATACCAGCCCGGCGGTGCCCGCTGGACCCAGCCCTCGGCGAAGGTCTTGCGGATCTGCGCTTCCCATTCGGGGTGGCCGTTGGCCGTGGCGACCGCGCGATACAGCGCGTCGCGGTCGCTGTTTTCCTGGCGGACCAGGCCATCGGCCTGCGAGCGCTGGTCCAGCGGCAAGGCCGAGGCATCGCGCACCGCGACGAGGCCGTCGGCGGTGAAGCCCACCGCGCCACTGTCGAAGAGCGCTTTCAGCTGTCCGCCGAAGCGTGCCTTCATGCGTGCACGGATGGCCTCCGTTTCCGGCGTGCTGATGCGGATGTCCGGGGATTCCGCGGCGTGGGCCGCCGGGATGACCAGGTCGAGCAGCGATGCCGAAGGCTGCCTGCCGGGTGGCGTAGCTGGCTTGGCCTCCTTGTCGGAGGCGGGCTGGGCGGCTCCGCTTTCGTCAAGCACGTTGCCGATGAATTGGTCGGCAGCCTTTTGTGCCGCCGCTTCCGGGAAGTAGACGTTGATGGTGACACAGCCGGCCAGCACCATCAGGGTTGCCATGAATATCAATAGTTTGCGCATTAACCTTCCTCCGGTTTCCAGCAGCGGTCTCACCGCTTCGTTGGCCTTCCGCGCCAGGGCGCGTTCCTGCATGCCTCAGCGAACGACCGGTCCATCGCCTTCCGTCGCCGTCCTGAGCCGGCGGACCAAGGTAGGCCAGTCCACTTCGCGCTGGTGTCCTAGCACGGACAGGTGCGGCAGGCCGCTGCCCTCCACGATAGCGTAGCCGTCTTTCGCCGGGCCGAGCCCGCCCATGCTGCAGACATCGTTTTTGAGCGTGCAGGACAACCCGATCCGTTTGTAGCCGAAGGTCTTGAACAGCTTCAGCATGGTGCCCTGCAGGCCGCCGGCGATACCGCCTCCGCCTACCGAAGTGAGGTTGTTGACCGCCTTCTGGCTGATTCGCCCGCCCTGGTCGGCGAGCAGGTCGGCCTTGAAGGCCACCGGCGCCCAGGCCACCAGCCGCAGGCCATCGATGGTCCCGCGGAGACGGCCGGTGATGTTCCCGAAGTCGAACACCGAGGTCAGGAGGGACAGGTCGAGCTGACGCAGCGCGATATCGCCGCTCAGGACCGGCGCCGGTCCGAAGGGCTGTGCGAGGGTCATGCCGGTGATGTCGACGAAGCCGTCGAAGACGTTGAGGGAAAGACCGCCGGCCAGTTCCACGCGATCGTCGACGTAACGCAGCGACGGCATGGCGCCGCCGAGCTTGCCCTGGAACTCGGGCCAGCCGAGCGCGCGGCAGAAGGCCGCCATGTCGATCTCGGTCAGCGCCAGCGAAGTCTGCAGGCGTTCGCCGCTCGCCGCCGCCGGACGCAGGCTCATGCCTAGCACGCGCAACTGGCCGTCGAGTACGGGGATCGCGAACGGCTTCTCCAGCTTCAGGACGCCGCCGGTGCTGCGCCACGACGCATCCGCGGCGCCATTGGGAATGCGATAGAGCTGCAGCGCGCGCCAGCCGAGCCGGGTGGGCGGACGGTTCTCGGTGGCGCTCCAGTCGAGCGCCCCGTGCAGGCCATCGATTCCCAGTTGCCCACCCGGCAAGGACAGGTCGAGGTCGCTCGTCTGCAGGGCGAACGCCTTGAGCGCACCGCCCTCCACGATGACGTGTCCGGCCACGTCGCCTTTCGCTTCGAGCGCGTCGACGCCGAGGGTTCGCAGCAAGCCTTTCCCGTAGCGGGAGTAGGCGGCGGGAAGGCGCGCGTTGAAGCGATCCAGGCGCAGGTTCGACAGGTCGCCGTTGGCCGCGAAGCCCAGCTCGCCTTCGAGCTGCAGGGCATCGGGGTCGGTCATGCGCAGGCGGCGGATGCTCAGCTCGCCCTTCTTCGCGCGAGCCCCGAGCGAGAGCTGCACGGCGTGATCGGGAAGATCGGCGTAGAGCGAGCCCAGCAGGAGACCGCCGCCGTGCAGCGAGGCGTCCAGATCGATCGACGTACCGTCGGCCTGGCTGTCGATGCCCAGCCTCCCGCTGCCGGTTACGCCCTGCCCGGCCAGCTTCCCGCCAGGGCTGTCGAAGCCGACGCCGTTCAAGGCGAACTGGCCGGCGGCCTGCACACCGCTGTCGAGCACGTCGAGCGCGAGGTCCGCATCGACGCGGCCGGTGGTGGCACGGCCTGGCCAGACGGTAGACAGCAGGCCTTGCAACCAGCCCGAGGGCAGTCCGGTGAGGGTGATCTGCGCATGGCTGGGCTGGTCCATCGGCAAGGCCACCTTGGCGAGCGACTTGTCCTGGCTCAGCGACACCTCGAGGGTATTGGCCGCCTCGTCGGCGACCATGTGGACGCTGGCGTTGCCCAGCGCCCCACCGGGCGCGCCACGGAGGCGCACCGCGCCATCGAAGACCCAGCGTCCCAGTTCGTCGCGGTCGAGCGTGCCATCAAGCCGCAGGCCGAGCTTGCGCCATCCCAGCGCCGGCATGTCGGCCCGGTCCGCCGACAGCTTCACGTCCAGGCCCTTGCCGTCGCCGGCCGGATCGATGTCGGCTTGCATGCCGCTCATCTGCATCCCGGGCAGGCTGATCGTGTCGGCCTCTATCGATACCCCCGCGCACACGCCTCCGGCCCAGACGATGGCCGTCAGGGCGGTGAGGATCAGCGCGAGCGCACGGGTTGATACGGGGAGCATGCTCGGCCATTCTGCCAAATCCAGATGAACGACACGGAACGTTACTATGTCGCAGGACACTAAACGCCAGCTGCTTGTCGCCGACGACGACCCGTCCACCCGGCAGTTCCTTGCCGGCGCTCTCGCCGGCCACGGCTACGCCGTCGCGCTGGCCGAGGATGGCGCGGAGGCGCTGGAAGCGGCGCGCACCACGCGTTTCGACGCCCTGCTCCTCGACTGCCGGATGCCGCGCGCGGGAGCGGTCGAGGTACTGTCGGCGCTGCGCCGGGAACCGGGTGCCGCGTCGCGCGAGTCCGTCGCGTTGGCCACGAGCGCCGAGGTACCCGCCGCCCTGCGTACGGAATTACTTAAGGCCGGCTTCGCCGGCGTCATCGAAAAGCCGTGCCGCATCGCGTCGCTCGTAGAGGCGCTCTCGGCAACCCTGGGCATCGAAGGCGAGCTGCGGATCCTCGACGACGACGCCGGCCTGACCGCCGCGGGCGACGCACGCACGATGCAGGCCTTGCGCCAGCTCCTCCGTATCGAACTCACCGAGTTCTCCGCGGCACTGGCGATCCTTGCGAACGAACCGGCGGAACTCGTGGAGCGCCTGCACCGGTTGCGCTCCGCCTGCGGCTTCTGCGGGGCGATGCGCCTGGGCGTACAGGCCAAGGTGCTGCAGGGCCACGTGCGCGAAACACGCGCCGTCGTCCCCGAAGCGCTCGCCCGTTTCCGCGCCGAGCTGGATGCGGCGCTCAGGGCCCTCCCCCCATCCGTGTAGGAGCGCGCCCTGCGCGCGACGCCTTTGAGGCCGTGAACAACAGGGCCAACTGCTCCTCGCGAAAGCTGTCGCGCGCGTTGCGCGCTCCTACCTCAGTACGCGCCAGGCCCTGAGTTCGCCGCCGCCGAGGTGGAAAGCGATGACCTGGCGCATCATGCGGCGCAGCGCCGCGAGACCGGCGGTGTCGGGGGAACGGTCTTCCGCCAGGGCCAGCAGGTCGGCGCCGCGGATCGCGCGGGGGTCGCCGGCACGGCCGGGCATGGCCCCGGACTCCGGGTCGTAGAAGTACGTGGCAGCGGGATCGAGCGGCGCGCCGTCCAGCGCATCGATATCCAGCTGCAGGGCGTAGCCGAGCGAATCCAGCATGTCGCGCTCGAACCGGCGCAGGGTCCAGGCGAGCGGCTCGCCGGCGGCCATGCGCTGCAGGGTTCGTTCGTAGAGCCCGAACAACTCGGGGTTCGGGTCTTGCCGCCCGGTCAGGCGTACCACCAGTTCGTTGAGATAGAGCCCGGCAAGGCCGGCATCGCCGATAAGCCGCGATACCGGGCCGGACGACTCGGCAGCGCGCAGCGTCGCCAGCTCGCCCTTCATCAGCAGATCCAGTTCAACCCGCTGGAACGGTTCCAGTTGCGCCCGCTGCAGCCGTGCACGCTCCTTTCGCACCCCGCGGGCGACCACGCCGATACGGCCATGGTCCCGGGTCAGGCATTCGACCAGCAACGAGGTTTCCCGGTACGGCCGGGCGTGCAGGACGAAGGCAGGCTGTTGCTCGACGCGCATCGCTGGCGGCGCCCCGGAGGCTTATTCGTAACCGAAACGCTTGAGCAGGTTTTCGTCGTCGGCCCAGCCTTCGCGGACCTTCACCCATAGTTTCAGGAAAACCTTGCGCTCGAACAGGTTCTCCATCTGCCGGCGCGCGGAGGTGCCAATGGCCTTGAGCTGGGCCCCGGCGTTGCCGATGACGATGGCCTTCTGGCCGTCGCGTTCCACCCAGATCACCGCATGGATCTCGGCGACGCCGTCGGGACGGTCCTCGAAGCGCTCGATCTCCACGGTGGTGGCGTAAGGCAGTTCCTGGTCCAGGCGCAGCATCAGCTGTTCGCGGACCATCTCCGCGGCGAGGAAGCGCTCGCTGCGATCGGTGATCTCGTCTTCGCCGTAGATGGCCGGCTGCTCGGGCAGGCGCTTCAGGATGCCCTTCTCCAGGCCGGAAAGCCCTTTCGACTTCAGCGCGCTCACGTAATAAACGTCGTCGAAGGGATGCTTCTGCATCAGGTCGGCGACGAAGGGCAGCATGGCCGCCTTGTCCTTCTGCAGGTCGACCTTGTTGATCGCCAGCAGCTTCGGCATGTCCTTCTGCTCCGCCAGCGCGGCGTACATGGTCATGTCCTCGTCGGTCCAGCGCCCGGCCTCGATCACCTGCACGGCGAGGTCCACTTCGGTGATCGCGGCACGCGCGGCGCGGTTGAGACTGCGGTTCATCGCCCGCTTGCCTCCGCGATGGAGGCCCGGCGTGTCGACGTAGAGGATCTGGCCCTGCGGTTTGCTGGAAATGCCCAGGATGCGATGCCGGGTGGTCTGCGGACGATGGCTGACGATGCTCAGGCGCACGCCGATGAGCGAGTTCAGCAGCGTGGACTTGCCGACGTTCGGACGGCCGACCAGGGCTACGTAGCCGCAGCGGAAATCGTCGTCGACGAGGGACTCTTCGTGTTCGGGGGTGTCGTTTTCGTTCATGACTTGTCTTCCAGCAGGCGGCGAAGAATCGCTTCGGCAGCGTCCTGCTCGGCGGCGCGCCTGCTGCCGCCGCGTCCCTCGACGCGGATCGGCTCGGGCTCGTCGATGGAGCAGCTGACGTCGAAGACCTTGGCATGGTCTTCGCCGTAGCTGCCTGTGAGTTCGTAGACGGGGAGCGCCAGCCCCCTGCCCTGCAGCCACTCCTGCAGACGAGTTTTCGCATCCTTGCTGGAGCGCTTGATTTCTGCCACGCGGGGCGTGAACAGCCTGCGCACGACCTGGCGGCACGCGTCGTAGCCGTCGTCCAGGTAGACGGCGGCCACGAGGGCCTCGAAGGCGTCGGCAAGGATCGAGTCGCGGCGGAAACCGCCGCTCTTCAGCTCGCCGGGCCCGAGTTTCAGGACATCGCCCAGTTCCAGTTCACGGGCGATCGCGGCCAGGGCCTGGCCGTTGACCAGTTGCGCGCGCAGGCGGGAAAGCTCGCCCTCGCTGGCATTCGGATGGGCCTCGTAAAGCAGTTCCGCCACCGTGGCGCCCAGGAGGGCGTCCCCAAGGAACTCCAGGCGCTCGTTGTTCGGTTTCCCGGCGCTGCGATGGGTCAGCGCCAGGGTCGCGAGGTCGGGGTTACGGAAGGAATGGGGAAACTGCACGACAGCTCGTTACGTGGACGCATTCCTCAGCTGCACCGAGTTTTCGAAATGCAGGAGGAAGTCGATGTTGTAGATGAAGGGAATCTGCTTGTCGTATTCGACGTGCAGGACGGCGCCGTTGTTGGCGCGGTCCATGGTGATGTCCTTGGGCTGGATCGTCGCGTCGTCCACGTACTGGAAGCCCATCTTGAAGATCAGCTCGCGGCGGATGCCGTCGAGGTCCTGGGTATTGGAGCCACTGGTGGCGATCTGGGACATGGCCTTCTTCACGCCGAAGTATTCGATATAGGCCGGGACGAGCTTCATGGCCATGAAGGCGAAGAAGCCGAGCACCAGCAGCACGATGACGAAACCGATGAGGGTAATGCCCGATTGCCTGGATTTCATGTTCGATTCCCGCCGCCGGAGCGGCTCCCCTGTTCGAGACGTTGAATGCGTACGGAGCGCGAACGCGCCCCGCAGCGGAGATTACCTTGTCCGGCGGCATCCGCAACGCCTTGCGGCGTGACGGAGGCCACCGTTCGGTCAATGAATGACCTTGCCCATCTTGGAGAAATCGAACCAGCCGTTGCCCGGGCCGCGCCATGCCAGCCAGACGAAGAAGGCCTTTCCGACGAGGTTCTGCTCCGGCATGCAGCCCCACCAGCGGCTGTCGGTGCTGTTCATGCGGTTGTCCCCCATGACGATGTAGCAGCCCTTCGGTACCTCCGAGGGCACTACCGCGTTGGGGATGTCCTGCGGCATGTTGTAGGCAGGGGTGAGCGCGATCGTGTGGTTGATGCTGCCCAGGTGCTCGGTGTACAGCTTCGAGCCGAAGGTCATCAGCAGGCGATCTTCCGGCCGCGTCATGCTGCCCTTGAACGGGCCGATCTCGTCGGCGCCCACGCGCTCGCCGTTGATGTACAGCTCGCTGCCGCGCGTTTCGATGCGGTCGCCCGGAAGACCGATGACGCGCTTGATCCAGTTTTCGCTCGGTACGGGCGCATGCGGATCCTGGCAGGTCAGATCGCCGCTGCGGACCGTATGGCCGTTTTCGTCCTTGCAGAGGTAGCCGGGGAAGCGGAAGACGACGACATCGCCGCGGCGCGGTTCACCGTTCGCCACCAGCTTGTTGTTGAAGGCGGGCATGCGCAGGCCGTAGGCGAACTTGTTGACCAGGATGAAATCGCCCACGTCGAGGGTGGGCATCATCGATCCGGAGGGAATCCGGAACGGCTCGGCCACGAATGAGCGCAGGATCAGCACCACCAGGATCACCGGGAACAGGGAGCGGGCCCAGTCCACCGGCCAGGGCTCCGGCTGCTCCGTACCGGATGCCTCCGTGCGGGCGCGGCGCGCCTTCGCCAGGAAAAGACGATCGAACAGCCACACCAGTCCGAAGAGGACCGTGAGGCCCAGAAGGATCGCCGAGAAATCGAATGCCGCCATGCCAACTCCGTTAGTCGTATCGAGGGGCCGAGAGGCCCATTCCGGCGCATCCGGTGCCGGGGTTCCATAGGTGAAACGTCATGCCGCCGGGGCGGCACTCATTTATCGACCTTCAGCACGGCCAGGAACGCCTCCTGTGGGATCTCCACGCTACCGACCTGCTTCATGCGCTTCTTGCCTTCCTTCTGCTTTTCCAACAGCTTCTTCTTGCGCGAGACGTCGCCGCCGTAGCACTTCGCAAGCACGTTCTTGCGCAGGGCCTTCACGGTCGAGCGCGCGATGACGGCGGCGCCGACCGCAGCCTGGATGGCCACGTCGAACTGCTGGCGCGGGATCAGATCCTTCATGCGCTCCACAAGTTCCCGCCCGCGGCGCTCGGCATGCGAACGATGCACGATCAGGCTCAGCGCGTCCACGCGATCGCCGTTGATAAGAATGTCGACCCGGACGAAGGGGCCCGCGTCGAATCGCTCGAGGTGGTAGTCCATCGAAGCATAGCCGCGCGACACCGATTTCAGGCGGTCGAAGAAGTCGAGCACGACTTCCGCCAGCGGCAGCTCGTAAGTCACCTGCACCTGGGTGGCCAGGTACTGGATGGAGCGCTGCACGCCGCGCTTCTCCTCGCAGAGCTTGATGACGTTGCCGACGTAGTCGCCCGGCGTGAGGATGGTGGCGACGATGATCGGCTCGCGAATCTCGGCGATCTGCTGCGGCGGGGGCAGCTTGGCCGGATTGTCCATGTCGAGGACGGTACCGTCCGTCTTCGCCACCTGGTAAACGACGGTGGGCGCCGTCGTGATGAGGTTGAGGTCGTACTCGCGCTCCAGGCGCTCTTGCACGATTTCCATGTGCAGCATGCCGAGGAAGCCGCAGCGGAAGCCGAAACCCATGGCTTCGGAGCTTTCCGGCTCGAAGAACATCGCCGCGTCGTTCAGGCGCAGCTTGTCCAGCGCCTCGCGCAGGGCCGGGTAGTCGTCGGCGGAGACAGGGAACAGGCCCGCGAACACGCGCGGCTGCATGGTCTGGAAGCCCGGCAGCGGTTCTTCGGCCGGCTTGCCGGCGTGGGTGAGCGTGTCGCCCACCGGCGCGCCGTGCACGTCCTTGATCGACGCGTTGATCCAGCCCACCTCGCCTGCGCCGAGACGGTCGAGCTTCTTCCGCTTCGGGGTGAACACGCCCACGTCATCGACCAGGTGGGTGCGGCCGGTGGACATGACGAGGATCTTGTCGCCGGGGCGGATCTCGCCCTGCATCACGCGCACGAGCGAGACCACGCCGAGATAATTGTCGAACCAGGAATCGATGATCAGCGCCTGGAGCTTGTCCGTGTCGCGCGGTTTCGGCGGCGGGATGCGATGGATGATCGCTTCCAGCACTTCGATCACGTTCTGGCCGGTCTTGGCGCTGACCGGGATCGCGTCGCTAGCGTCCAGGCCGATCACGGCCTCGATCTCGGCCTTGGCCTTCTCGATGTCCGCCGTGGGCAGGTCGATCTTGTTGAGCACGGGAATGACTTCGAGGCCTTGCTCGATCGCCGTGTAGCAGTTGGCGACGGACTGCGCCTCGACGCCTTGCGCGGCATCGACGACGAGCAGCGCGCCCTCGCAGGCCGACAGCGAACGGCTGACTTCATACGAGAAGTCGACGTGGCCAGGGGTGTCGATGAAGTTCAGCTGGTAGGTCTTGCCGTCGCGCGCCTTGTACGGCAGCGACACGGACTGCGCCTTGATGGTGATGCCGCGCTCGCGCTCGATCGGATTGTTGTCCAGCACCTGCGCTTCCATTTCGCGCTCGGACAATCCGCCGCACAACTGGATGATGCGGTCGGCCAGGGTCGACTTGCCGTGGTCGATATGGGCAATGATGGAGAAGTTGCGGATGAGTTCCATGGAGCGCCGTGGTCACGTTCACCATCGCTCGCGGCGCGAACGACGCGCGCCGGCCCTCTCGGCCGGCGCGAATCCCGCATTATCGCATGGAAGGCCGCTTCAGCGGTCGCTGGGCACGGTGACCCCGACGAACCGGGTGGAATCGTCGCGGCGCACCAGCAGCATGGCGGTGTCGCCCGGCTTGATGCCCTTAACCGCGTCGCGGAAGGCCGCCGCGCTGCCCACGCGCTTCTGGTTCACCATCAGGATCACGTCGCCGGACTGCAGGCCGGCGCTGGCTGCCGCGCGACCGGTGATCCGGCTTATCACGACACCCTCCCCGGCCTTGAGGCCGAGTTCCGCACGAGCCGAGGCGTCGATGTCCTGCACGGCCATGCCCAGGGCGGCCGCCGAACCGCCGCCGCTGCCTTCGTCGTCGCCCGACGAAGCCAGCGCGTCCTTGTCGCGCGGCATCTCGCCCACCTTGACGTCGACGGTCTGCTTCTTGTGGTCGCGGAGGATCTCCACCTTGGCGATCGAGCCGGGCTTGGTCAGCCCGACCAGCGGGGGGAGGTCCGGCGACGACGTGATCGGCGTACCGTTGAAGGAGAGGATGACGTCGCCCTGCTTCAGGCCGGCCTTGTCCGCGCCGCTGCCGGGCGTGACCTGCGCCACCAGCGCGCCGTTGGCGTCCGGAAGGTCGAGGTTCTTCACGAACTGGTCCACCGGCTGCACGGTGACGCCGAGCATGCCGCGCGAGACGTAGCCCTTGTCCTTGATCTGCTGCACGACGTTCATCGCCACGTCGATGGGGATCGAGAATGACAGGCCCTGGTACCCGCCCGACGTGGAATAGATCTGCGAATTGATGCCGATCACCTGGCCCTGCAGGTTGAACAGCGGGCCGCCGGAATTGCCGCGATTGATCGGCACGTCGGTCTGGATGAACGAGGTGTACGGCTGGTCGCCGCTGCCGAGGTTGCGGCCCACGGCGCTGATGATGCCGTGGGTGACCGTAGCATCGAGGCCGAAGGGCGAGCCGATGGCCAGCGCCCACTGCCCGCGCTTCACGGCCCGGGAGTCGCCGATGGTGACGGTGGGAAGCGACTTGCCATCGATCTTGAGCAGGGCGATGTCGTACTGCGGATCCTTGCCGACCACCTTCGCGGTGAAGGTGCGGCGGTCCTGCAGGCGCACCTTGACCTCGTCGGCATCGTCGACGACGTGGTCGTTCGTGAGGACATAGCCGTCGGCCGAAATGATGAAGCCGGAGCCCAGCGAGGTCTGCTCGCGCGGCTGCATGGGCATGCCTGGCATGCCGAAGAACCGGCGCAGCAGTTCTTCCTGGTCGTCCGGCATGGCATTCTGACGGCCCCGCGCCTTCTGCGACGGGCCGCCGCTCTTCGCCTCGACGTGGACCACGGCGGGAGCATTCTTCTCCACGACCGCGGTGAAGTCCGGCAGGGTCTGCGCGTATGCGCCCGTGCCTGCCAGTAAGAGCGCGCCACCCAGGAGCGCGCGAGCTTGCCAGAGAGCCATCGATTTTCTCCTTTGTTACCTAACCACGGCTGCGCGTGCGGCCGGGACCGCACCGAATGTTGCCAAACCAGGGAAAGGCGCGCCGGGATGAGCGGCGCGCAAGCATGCTGCGCGGCTCAGCGAGCCTGCGGCGCGGCTACCGGCTGCACGTAGCGGCTGCCGTCGGAACGGATCAGCAGCATGTAGCCATTGCCCTCCGGTGCCGAGGCGGCCCGGGCGCGGTGAATCTGGTACGGGGTGGAACGCGGCAGGTACGAGTACGCCGCGGCACCGGCGTCATTCGAACTGTCGAACGCCGCTTTCTGGGTAAAGCGGGAGGCCATGTTGCCACTGAGCCACTGCGGCGCCACCGGCGCGACCGCCTGCATGGCCGGCGCGCTGGCGACCTGGGCATCCCCCGCCAGTTCGGCGCGCTGCGCGACGTCGGGGGCGGTGGAGCGATTGCCGGCCGGTTGCGAAAGCATCAGGGCGGCTACCGCGACGCTCGCCGCGATGGCGCCACCGGCCGACCAGTGCAGCCAGCGGCGGCGCGGCATGCCGGCGCTGGCCGGTTCGGCCTCGATCATCGCCATGACGCGGTTGGCGAAATCGGCGGAAGCCAGCGGCGTGACTTCATGGCGGAGGCCGTCACGGCCCACGTGGAAGCGTGCCCAGGTATCGGCGAGGACCGGATCGGCTTCGAGCCGACGCAGCAGGAAGCGGACTTCCTCCCGCGACAGCTCGCCGTCCATGCCGGCAGAGAGGATTTCCCGATTGGCTTCGCTCATGGGTTGTAGTCCTCGCGGTCGGACAACAGCGGCCGCAGTTTCTGGTCGATGGCCTCGCGGGCCCTGAAAATACGCGAACGGACGGTACCGATGGGACAGTCCATGATGGCGGCAATATCTTCGTAGCTCTTGCCTTCCACCTCGCGCAGGGTGATCGCGACCCGAAGTTCCTCAGGCAGGGCTTGGACAGTGGAAAACACCGTTTGTTCCACCTGTTCCCGCATCATTTCGCGCTCGGGGGTGGCACTCTCGTGCATCCGGGTGGCGCCCGGCACGTATACGGCATCCTCGATGTCGATATCGCCGGTGGGTGGCCGGCGGCCCATGGCCACCAGGTGGTTCTTGGCCGTGTTCACGGCGATCTTGTAGAGCCAGGTATAGAAGGCGCTTTCGCCACGGAAGGAGCCCAGGGCGCGCCAGGCGCGCACGAAGGCATCCTGGGCGATGTCCTCGCACTCGGTCCGGTCGTGCACGTAGCGCGAGATCAGGGCGATCACCTTGTGCTGGTACTTGCGGACAAGCAGATCGAACGCACGGCGATCCCCTTGCTGCACGCGCTCGACAAGTACTTGATCCAATTCGTTTTCGCCCATCCGGGCCGTCTCCTCAACTCTATCGGGGCCAGTCGCGGGCGCAGCTGAGACAAGTCGGCGCGACGCAAGTTCAGTCGCGTCTTGCCGGATTCCTCCCGTGAAAATATGCGGGGCAGCCGGACCAACCTCAAGCTACCCTGCCGATGCGGGGATGGCCTGCCTCTCGTTCACCAGGCGTTCGCGCTCTCCCAGCAGCTTCTCGAACGTGGCGGTGGGCAGGGGCCGGCAGAACAGGTAGCCCTGCAATTCGTCGCAGCCGTTTGCGCGCAGGAAGTCGAGGTGTTGCTCGATTTCGACGCCTTCGGCCACCACGCCGCGCTTGAGGCGATGGGCCATGTCGATGGTGGCGCGGACGATGGCTTCGTCGTCGGGATCGACGCCGATGTTGCGCACGAAGCTCTGGTCGATCTTGATCCGGTCGGCCGGCAGGCGCCGAAGGTAGTCCAGCGACGCCGCGCCCGTGCCGAAATCGTCGATGGCGATGCGGCAACCCATGGCATGCAGCGCGTCGAGCGTCTCCACCAGGTGCGGCACGGTTTTCACGCTGATGCTTTCGGTCACTTCCAGTTCGAGCTGCTCGGGCGCCAGTCCCGTGTCGCGCAGGGCGCTGGCCACGACGGCGTCGAGGCCGGGCTGCATCAGCTGCACCGCGGAGAGGTTCACGCCAAGGCGCAGGCCGAGGCCGTAACGGTCTTCCCAGATCTTGGCCTGGGCGCAGGCGGTGCGCAGCACCCATTCCCCGATGGGAACGATGAATCCGCTGGCCTCGGCGAGCGGAATGAAGAATCCCGGGCTGATCATGCCCAGCTCGGGATGCTCCCAGCGCACCAGCGCCTCCATGCCGACGATGTCTTCGCTGTGCGCATCCACCTGCGGCTGGTAGAACACGCGCAGTTCCTCGTTGCGCACCGCATGGCGGAGGCGCACCTTCAGTTCGGCCTGGTGCTGCTGCGCGGCGTCCACGTTGGCGGCGTAGACCTGGTAGTTGTTGCGGCCCAGGCTCTTGGCACCGTACATGGCCT
>NZ_JBPGXO010000023.1:0-70213 GCF_056755555.1 Luteibacter sp. SVR4-7G
GGAGCCGGTGGCTGCCGTTTTTGGAGCGATTCCGCAGGGAGGCGTAGGCCGGACGAGGACTTAGCGAGAAAAATGGCAGGCGCCGGCGACCCGCCGCCACGCAAAGCAAAACGCGATGGCGAACAGCCGAGCCGGGGTAACGCTCCCTGCGGCGAAGCCGCTTAAGACACGGGCACGCGCCAGCGGGCCAACCGACGCGAAAGACGGTCGCCAACAGGGCGATGCCGTCCGAATGGCGCGGCGAAGCGCGAAAGGGCATCCCGCGCAAGGCGCTACCGGAAGCCTCCGCCGCGGGCTTTTTTCGTTGCAGTGCAACATCGCCGCCACCTTGGCGGATCTTGCCGTGAATTCCCCGCAGCGGCTCAGAAAACTTCCAGCCCCAGAGGCGCTTACAGCGTGTCTTGCACAGTCCATTCCTTTCATGGATCGATCCAAATCTACCTTGAGAATTTCCGCAATGCAGTAATTCGCACTTTCATAAAAAGGCAGTCAGATCAGTGAGTTGAATTGTGCATTGCAACTTTAGATCGAGTTAAAAAATCAGTTGACAACGTTGTCAGCGGCCTCAGAGAATCAGCCCGGTAATACCACTGCAACGATGATCGGTCGCGGTGGGGCCGTGCCGGCAAGGCGCGGCGGTCGCGGCACACGCAGGGCCAGAACGCAGGAAAACGAAACGAACGGAGCGAACGCGGGCCTCGGCCGGCGCGGCGCCGTTCGTTCGAAAAAAAACGAACCCCCTTCCCCAGGAGCATCGAAGTGAACCACCGTATCAGCGCACTTTCGCTGGCCATCATGTCCGGGCTGTTCGCCACGGGCAGCGTGATGGCCCAGGACGCGGCGACGCCCGCGCCCGCCGCCAGCGCCGCCAAGAAGAACAACGACGCCAATGCACAGGATGCGGCCAGCCTCGAAGGCATCACCGTCACCGGTATCCGCGCGAGCCTGCAGAAGTCGCTCGACCTGAAGCGCAACTCGGATTCGATCGTCGACGCCATCTCCGCCGAAGACGTAGGCAAGTTCCCGGACACCAACGTGGCCGAGTCGCTCTCGCACCTGCCCGGCATCAGCGTGGACCGCAACTTCGGCGAAGGCGACAAGGTCAGCATCCTGGGTACCGACCCGGCGCTGAACCGCCTGCTGCTGAACGGCCAGACCCTCGCCTCGACCAACTGGACGTCCGATCCGAACAACCCGGACAGCCGCTCGTTCGACTACAGCCTCCTCACCTCGGAAATCATCGGTAACGCCCAGGTCTACAAGACCCCGCAGGCGAACATCGACGAAGGCTCGATCGGCGGTACCGTCATCGTCAACACGCGCCGTCCGCTGGACCTGAAGGCCAACACGCTCACCGGCAACGTCAGCTACGGTTACAACGACCGCGCCGACACCGGCAAGCCGAATGCCTCGGTGCTGTACAGCTGGAAGAACAAGGACAACACCTTCGGCGTGCTCGGCTCGCTGATGCATTCCGACCGCATCATCGACCGCCAGGGCACCGAGATCTTCGGCTACCAGCGCGCGAACGACCCGACCGATACCAATCCGGATCACCAGTTCGCACCGGGCGTCGTGCCGGCGGGCCAGCAGCCCACGTATCCCACCGCGATCAACACCGCCTGGTTCCAGCAGCGCCGCAAGCGCGACGGCGTGTCGACGGGCCTGCAGTGGAAGCCGAACGATGCGTTCGAGCTGAACTTCACCGGCCTCTACGTCACCGAGAAGTTCGACAACTACAACCAGAGCCGCTACGGCGACTGGTCCGGCTCGGCACCGTACGCCACCTCGGCAAGCATCAATAACGGCGTCATCACCAACGCATCGTACGGCCCGAACGCGCCGACTTACCTCGACGGCTACGAGCGCGAGTCGAAGGTGAACACGGGCGCCGCGCAGCTGCGTGCCGACTGGTACGGCGACGGCTGGACCGCGTCGAGCCAGATCGGTTACACCGGCTCCACCGGCGGCTCCGAAGGCATCTGGAACACGCAGTTCAAGTCGCTGGGTGGCTACGACTGGAACCTGGCGGGCGAGCATCCGCAGATCAATTACAACAACCCGGACAACCCGGCGCAGGCCGTGATCAACGGCGTGGGCTTCAGCCGCGCACCGACCTATGACCGCGAGCGCTACTTCCAGGCCGACTTCTCGCACGACGTGGCCTGGGGACCGCTGAACCAGATCGAAGTGGGCGTGAAGGCGACCAATCACTACAACGGCCAGGATGCCTATGCCTCGCGCTTCCCGTCGCTCGCCGCGATGGGCGTGGACGGTCTCACCCTGGCCGACTGGGCCGGCGGGCAGACGCCTGACGGGTACCTCGGTGGCCTGAACGGCACCCCGAGCATGGCCAACTGGACCACCATCAGCAAGGGCGCCCTCAAGGACGGCGTCAACGCGCTGGTGGACCAGTACGGCGCGCCGGTCGACCCGAAGGCGACCTATGCCATCCAGGAGCAGAACCGCGCGTTCTACATCCAGGGTGACTTCTCGGGCGACGACTACCGCGGCAACCTGGGCGTGCGCTACTTCCACACGCGCGACACGGTGGACGGCTTCAACTCGGTGGGCACCGACACCTACGCGCCGGTGAACAAGCGCAGCGCGTACCACAACTGGCTGCCGTCGCTGAACATCGCCTATGACGTAGCGCAGGACCTGACGCTGCGCTTCGCGTACGCGCAGACCATCGCCCGTCCGCGCTACCAGCAGATGACTCCGTACGTGGCCCTCGACGACCGCAGCCTGACCGGCTCGCGCGGCAACACCGACCTGGGTCCGTACAAGTCGACCAACTACGACTTCTCGGCCGAGTGGTACTTCTCCGAGAACAGCGTGCTGGCCGCGGAGCTGTTCTTCCGCCGCATCTCCGGCTACATCCTCAACACCCAGGTGCTGGAAACCCAGTACAACCTGACCAACCAGCGTGACGACGTGTACCAGATGCAGGTGCCGATCAACGCCGGCGTGGCCAAGGTCAAGGGTGCGTCGATCAGCTACCAGCAGAACTTCGGCCTCGGCTTCGGCATGCTGGCGAACTACACCTACTCGGATGCGGACACCAGCAACGACTTCCCGCTGCCGTACAACTCGAAGAACTCGTTCAACCTGTCGCCGTTCTTCGAGCAGGGCCCGTGGAGCGCGCGCGTGACCTACAGCTGGCGCTCGTCGTACTTCACCTCGATCGCCGCGCTGCAGACCCAGCAGATCACGGGTATCTTCAGGGAACTCGACGCCTCCGTCGGTTACCAGGTGAACGACCACATGCGCATCTCGCTGGATGGCACCAACCTGCTCGACGAGACCTACCAGGTCTACGATGACCGTCCGAGCCAGCCGCTGTACTCGTACAAGAACGGCCGTACGTACACGCTGACGCTGGGCTTCAAGCTGTGATGCGCCGCGCGTCGCTGGCCCTGGCGTTCTGGCTTGCCGCCGGAGCGGCCAGCGCCAGCCCGCCGGAGGAGAGAGACCTTTCCTCCGGCTGGCGCTTCCGTCTCGCGCAAGGGACGGAAGCGGACGCGCACGCCGAACTGAAGAAGGACTGGCTCCCGGCACAGGTGCCGGGAGCCGTCCAGACCGATCTCCTCGCGCTGAAGCGGATCGCGGATCCGTTCTGGCGCGACAACGAGGCCGGCCTGCAATGGATCGGCCTTTCCGACTGGGACTACCGGCTGGACTTCGACGTGGATGCGGCCACCCTGGCCCGCGGCCACGTCGACCTCGTTTTCGACGGCCTCGACACCTTTGCCGAGGTCACGCTCAACGGCAGGAAGCTGCTCTCGGCGGACAACATGTTCCGCCAGTGGCGCGTGCCGGTGAAGGACAACCTGCGCAAGGGCACCAATACGCTGGAAGTCCACCTCCAGTCGCCCATCGCGCGCCTGCTGCCCTGGCTCATGAAGCAGCCTTATTCGCTGCCGGGCGAATTCGATTCCGCCTTCGGCGACGAACCCAAGGGCAAGCAGACCTCCAATTACGTACGCAAGGCGAATTACCAGTACGGGTGGGACTGGGGTCCCCGCTACGTCACCCTGGGCATCTGGCGCCCGGTGCGCCTGGAAACCTGGGACACCGCCCGGCTGGCCGATTTCCACGTCGCCCAGCAGCACGTGGATGCCGACACCGCCCGCCTGGACGCGCAATTCGACCTGCGCGCGGACAAGGGCGGCCCGGCAACGCTCAAAGTGGACTGGACGGCGCCCGACGGCAGCCATGGCCACGAAGAGCGCAGCGTGGCGCTCGGCAAGGGCGAGAACCACGTATCGCTGCCGGTGTCGATCACGCACCCGCAACGCTGGTGGCCGGTGGGCTACGGCGAACCCAACCTCTATCGCTTCCACGCCGAAGTCGCCACCGACGGCGGCACCGTGGCCAGTGTGGACCGCGAGACGGGCCTGCGCACCGTGGAACTGCGCCGCGAGAAGGACCAGTGGGGCAGGAGCTTCGCCTTCGTCGTGAACGGCGTGCCCATCTTCGCCAAGGGCGCGAACCTCATTCCGTTCGACAGCTTCCCCTCGCGCGTGACGCCGGAGCGCATGGAAGCCATCCTTCGCTCCGCGAAGGACGCCAACATGAACATGCTGCGCATGTGGGGCGGCGGTACCTACCAGGACGACGCGTTCTACGCGGCCGCCGACCGTCTCGGCATCATGATCTGGCAGGACTTCATGTACGGCGGCGCCATCACGCCTTACGACCCTGCCTTCCGCGAGAGCGCGCGCATCGAGGCGGTGGAGCAGGTGACCCGCCTGCGCGACCATCCCTCGATCGTGCTCTGGGCCGGTAATAACGAAGTGCAGACCGGCTGGGACGACTGGCCGGACCGGCAGGACTTCCGCAAGTTCGTCAACGCGGACGAAGTGAAGCGCATCGACGACGGCATGCGCGAGCTGTTCGGCAAGACCCTGCGCAAGGTGGTCGGCGACCTCTCGCCGCAGGTGCCGTACTGGGCGAGTTCGCCCAGTACCGACTACGAAGGGCCCGCCAATGTCGAGACCGATGGCGACTACCACTACTGGAAGGTGTGGTCGGGTTCCGAGCCGATCTCGCATTACCTCGACATGACGCCGCGCTTCCAGTCGGAGTACGGCCTGCAATCGTTCCCCGTGATGGCGACCATCAAGGCCTTCGCCGCGGAAGAGGACATGCAGCCCGAATCGAAGGTGATGCGCGCTCACCAGAAATTCGCCAACGGTGACGGCAACCAGCGCCTGCTGCTGTACATCCGCCAGGAGTACGGCGAGCCGAAGGACTTCCCCTCCTTCGTCTACCTGAGCCAGGTGATGCAGGCCGAAGGCATCGAGCTTGCCGCCGAGCACCTGCGCAGCGCGCGTCCGCGCAGCATGGGCTCGCTCTACTGGCAGTTGAATGACGTGTGGCCCGGGGCCTCGTGGGCCAGCGTCGACTATTTCAACCGCTGGAAGGCCCTGCAGTTCCACGCGAAGCGCTTCTACGCGCCGGTGGACGTGGTGCCCCTGCGCCGCGACGGCAAGACCGAGGTCTTCGCCGTGTCCGACCGCACCACGGATTTCGCGGCCACGCTGCGCACTCGCGTGTACGACATGGGCGGCAAGCTGCTGCGCGAGTCCAGCCAGCCTGTGCAGGCGGCGGCCCTTTCGAGCACGAAGGCGGCGACGGTGGACGATGCGTCGCTGCTGAAGGGCGCCGACCCGCGCAAGACGGTGGTGTCGTTCGACCTGCTCGAACAGGGCAACGTCGTCGCGCACCACCTGCTGTACTTCGGCGCGGCCCGCACGCTGGCCCTGCCCAAGCCCGAGCTTTCCAGCGCTCTCCGCAAGAGCGGCGAGGGCTATGTGCTGACGGTGTCGGCGAAGCGCCTCGCCCGTGCCGTCTGGGTGGATACCGGCGAGCTCGACGTGCGCCTCGACCGGAACGCGTTCGACCTGTTGCCCGGCGAGCAGGTCGATATCGCGATCGACGGCAAGGTCGATATCGATGCGCTCCGCCATGCTTTGACGCTACGCTCGCTCGTCGATGCCCTGAAGGAGATCACGCCGTGAATCCAAGCCGCCGCAACCTCGTGAAGTGGCTTTCCCTCGTGCCGACCGCAGCGATGCTCGGCGGTGGCGGCATGGCTGCCATGGCCGCCTCGCGTTTCCCGAGCAGGCGTCCGCCGCTGGGCAAGCGGAAGTTCACCAGCGAAGCGGTCGAAGCAGTGATCGCCTCGACCAAGAAGAAGATCAGGGATCCCGAACTCGCCTGGCTGTTCGAGAACTGCTTCCCGAACACGCTCGACACCACGGTGGAAGTGGGGCGCCTCGACGGCTACGAGGACACCTTCGTCGTCACCGGCGACATCGACGCCATGTGGCTTCGCGATTCCTCGGCCCAGGTCTGGCCGTACCTGCCGCTCGTGACGAAGGACGAGGCGCTGCGCAAGTTGTTCCGCGGCCTCATCCGCCGCCAGGCGCGTTGCATCTCGATCGATCCCTACGCCAACGCGTTCCTTCCCGATCCCAAGGGCAAGAGCAAGCTCGACTGGGCGCAGTCCGACCTGCCCATGCTGCCCGGCGTGGCGGAGCGGAAGTGGGAAATCGACTCGCTTTGTTATCCGGTGCGCCTGGCGCATGGCTATTGGCAGGCAACCGGTGATCGCGAGCCGTTCGATGAATCCTGGCGCGCCGCCACGCGCCGCATCCTCGAGACGTTCCGCGAGCAGCAGCGCAAGGACGGCCCCGGTCCGTACCACTTCCAGCGCCCGTCGCCGAATCCCACCGAAAGCCAGTTCCTGAAGGGCTACGGCCAGCCCACGCGACCGGTGGGGATGATCCACGAGATGTTCCGTCCGTCGGACGACGCGACGGTGTATGCCTTCAACATTCCCGGCAACCTGTTCGCGGTGGTGACCCTGCGCCGCCTGGCCCAGATGCACGGCACGCTGTACGGCGACCAGGCCTTCGCGGCCGAGTGCAACGCCATGGCGGACGAAGTGGCCGCGGCGGTGGAGAAGTACGGCACCATCCCGGATTCGGCTGGCGAATACTGGGCCTACGAGGTCGACGGCTACGGCAACCGCCTGTTCATGGACGATGCCAACGTGCCGAGCCTGCTCGCCTTGCCGTACCTGGAATGCACGCCGCGCGACGCGCGTTACGCGCGTACCCGGGCGAAGGTCTGGAGCATGGACAACCCGTATTTCTTCAGGGGCAAAGCAGGCGAAGGCATCGGCGGCCCGCATGAGGGCCTGCGCATGATCTGGCCCATGTCGATCATGATGAAGGCGTTCACCACCGACGATGCCGCGGAAATCCGCCAGTGCCTGCACTGGCTGAAGACCACCCACGCGGGCACCGGTTTCATGCACGAGGCCTTCGACCAGGACGATCCGAAGCAGTTCACGCGCTCGTGGTTCGCCTGGGCCAATACGCTGTTCGGCGAACTGGTGGTACACCTCGCCGATAAGCACCCCGACACTCTGTAACTGGAGCGATTGCATGGTTTCCCGTCGACGTTTTCTGCAAGGTATGGCCGCCGTCACGGCCATCGGTCAGCTCGGCTCCCTCACCGCGCTGGCCGGTGGCGTGCAGGAAGGCCTGAAAGCGCCCGCGACCGGCCGCGGCACGGCCGGTGAAGGCGTCCTGCGTTACGTCGACGTCTTCGTCGGCACGGGCGGTCACGGTCACACCTATCCGGGTGCGACGCGGCCGTTCGGCATGGTCCAGCTCAGCCCCGATACGTACAACGCCCAGTGGGACGGCTCGTCCGGCTACCACCAGGGCGACGGTTCGATCATGGGCTTCTCGCATACCCACCTGTCGGGCACGGGCGCGAGCGACATGCTCGACTTCCTGGTCATGCCTTCGATGGGTCCGGTGCTGCTCCAGCCGGGCGACCGCGATTACGACGGCGTGAACTACGTGTCGCGTTTCGACGCGCAGAAAGTGAGCGGCGACAAGGCACCCAAGGGCTATAAGACCGGCGTGAAGGGCTATCGCTCGCACTACACCGGCGAGCAGGCCCATCCGGGGTATTACCGCGCCAAGCTCACCCGCTTCGACATCCTCGCCGAGCTCACCGTCACGCTGCGCGCCGGCATGCATCGCTATACCTTCGGCAAGGATGGCGACGCGCACCTGCTCGTCGACCTCACGCACGGTTTCGCCGACGCCATGGACAAGCCGGCGAAGGTCACCGACGCCGAACTCACCCTGGTCGGCAACGATACGCTCGTGGGCGGGCGCCGCGTGTGGCAGTGGGCCAGCGGACGCGTCATCTACTTCGCCATGAAGGTTTCCCGGCCAGTGTCCGGCGTCACGCTCTATGCGGACGACAAGGCGCTGCCCAAGGGCACGACCGCCGCGAAGGGCGACCACCTCAAGGCTGCGCTGCACTTCGACAAGGCCTCCTCCGAGCCGCTGCTGGTGAAGGTGGGTATCTCGGGCGTAGACATCGACGGCGCCATGCGCAACCTCGACGGGGAGATACCGGCGTGGGACTTCGACGGTGTGCGCACCTCGGCCGAAGCCGAGTGGGAGGGCGAGCTCTCGAAGATCCGCATCGACTCCCCGTCCGACAAGATCAAGCGCACGTTCTACAGCTCGCTGTACCACACGATGCTGGCGCCGACGGTCTTCAGCGACATCGACGGCCGTTACCGCGGCATGGACAAGGCCGTGCACACGCTGCCGGAAGGGCGGCACAACTACAGTACCTATTCGCTGTGGGACACCTACCGCGCCGAGCATCCGCTGCTCACGCTGTACCAGGCCGATCGCGTGCCCGACCTCGTCGACGGCATCGTGCGCAACGCGGTGGAAAGCCCCAGCGGCGCGCCCGTGTGGCCGCTGCAGGGCATCGAGACGGTCTGCATGATCGGCTACCACTCGGCCGTGGTGGTCGCCGAGGCCCAGGCGAAGGGTTTCACCGGCATCGACTATGCGAAGGCTTGGCCCGTATTCCGTCGCCGCGCCATGCAGGACGATTACTTCGGTCTCACCTATTACCGGAAGCTGGGCTTCATCCCCAGCGACAAGGAAGGCGAGGCCGTAAGCAAGACCCTCGAGTACGCGTATGACGACTGGGCGGTGGCGCACATGGCCGATGCGCTCGGTCATGCCGACGACGCCGCGGCGCTGCGCAAGCAGTCGAAGAACTACGCCAATGTCTTCGACAAGGACAGCCAGTTCGTGCGTCCGCGCGCCGAGGACGGCACCTGGATCGAGCCCTTCGACCCGATCTCTATCGGCCATTCGAAGAAGTGGCGCGACTTCACCGAATCGAACGCGTGGCAGGCGACCTTCCTCAACCAGCACGACGTGTACAACTACATGGCGCTATTCGGCGGCGAGCAGGCCTTCGAGAAGAAGCTCGACGGGCTGTTCAACGCGGATTCCACGCTCCCGGACAACGCGCCGCCGGACATCGCGGGCATGGTCGGGCAATATGCCTTCGGCAACGAACCGGGCCACCACATGCCCTACCTGTATGCGTATACGGGTGCGCACCACAAGACGCAGGCGCGCGTGCGCATGCTGCTGGAGACGATGTACCTGCCCGAACCCGATGGCCTTCCCGGCAACGAGGATTGCGGCCAGATGAGCGCGTGGTACGTCATGAGCGCCATGGGCCTCTACGCCGTCGATCCGGTGAGCACGAACTATGTGTTCGGCAGCCCGATCCTCGACCGCGCGGAGGTGCAGCTGGGCGAGGGCCGCACGCTGGTCGTGGAGACGAAGGACAACGGTCCGGGCCGTCCCTACATCCAGTCGGTGACCTGGAACGGCAAGCCGTGGACGAGGAGCTGGATCGCGCACAAGGAACTGGCCGCCGGCGGCACGCTCAGCTTCGTCATGGGCGACACGCCGAACGAGAACTTCGGCAAGGCGCCGGCGGACCGTCCGCCGTCGTTCGGCGAGCCGGCGAAGGCCTGAACCCCGTCAGTGTTCCTGACGGCCCAGTTGCTCCGCTGGACTGGCTGCCGATGCATGTGATTCCACGCATCTTCGGCAGCCTTGGCCCAACTGTGACGTGTCGCGCGGAACGGCGCGAGGAATGATGCACATCATGCAGGCTCCCACCACGAGGAAGCCACCACCATGCAGCGTGCCAAGCGTCTTGCCGTCACCGTGTCCGCCTTTCTCCCGTTCTTCGCTGTTTCCGTCTTCGCCGATACCACCACGACGTACCAGTCCCAGGGCTACACGCTCAACGTCACCGACAAGAACTCCGGCGTGGCGCAGTCCACCATTGACGCGATGGTGAGCACGTTCTTCACCATCTACCCGCAGGAAGCCCGCGACTTCAATCCGGACACGTCCGCCACCGTGAACATCGTGCTCGACCCCGCGTACGACGGGGTGGCCGCGACCGGCAACGCCACGGAAACCTACAGCGCGAGCTACATGATCGCGCACCCCTCGGACACCGACACGGTCACGCACGAGTCCATGCACATCGTGCAGGACTATGGGCAGCAGAACATCCCCGGCTGGCTCGTCGAAGGCATCGCCGACTACGCGCGCTATCGCTATGGCGTAAACAATGCCGCCGCCGGCTGGTCGCTACCGGACTACCAGGCCGGCCAGAGCTACACCGACAGCTACCGGGTCACCGCGCGCTTCCTGGTCTGGGTGGAGGAGCACTACGCCGGCGCCGTGCAGAAGCTGGATGCCGCTCTGCGCGGCCGCACGTATTCGGCGAAAACCTGGCGCCAGATCACCGGTTCGAGCCTGGATACGTTGTGGAGCCGCTACACCCGGTCGCCCGCGATCTAGCACGTTCACAATCGATAGACCCCCAGGGCGACACTCTCCCTTCGCCGGGAGGATCCGGCAGGGAAAGGGGACGTGGCATGTCATACGTGGGACGCATGTATTTTCGGATGTATCTGCCCGCCGGGCTGGCACTGGCCGGCGGTGCCATCGCTGCGGCCGGCCTGAAGGCGGTGCAGCTGACCTCGGGCGACCTGGCCATCCTGTCGCTCTATTCGAACCTGCCCGCCTGGGCCTTTGCCGCCGGGATCCTGATCGCGCTGGCGATCGCCGGTATCCAGACTGTCAGGCTGCGGCTGTGGGATCGCGGTGCGATCCCCGGCTGCTACGTCTGCGGTTGCCTGCTCGCCGCGCCGCGCGCGGCATGGGCTCGGCCTGGCACGTCGGTGCCTGGGTTGCGGCAAACTGCACGGCGTGAACCATCACCGGCTGATGCCGCGCGTGCTGCCGTTGGCGGTGGCCGTGAAAGACGCGGCCGGTCCGGTCAGGAGCGTACGTTCGTCACCGTGATGCGGTGACCGACGCGCTCGAGCAGCGCACGCAGGGCTTCGGCGTCTTCCAGGGTGGCGTTCTCTTCCAGGGACAGCCACAGGGTCTCGCCGGACAGGCCGTGGATCTTCTCGTTGAATTCGAGTTCGATGGCGACCTTGCCGCCAGGCTGGACCACCGACACGGCGAAATTACGTTGATGCACGCCTTGATTCCCTGGTGAACTGCTGAGGAGTGAGCGCATCTTAGCGGAAAGTTGCAGGAGCGGCCCTGGCCGCGACAGCTTTTGGGCTCGGCCTGGTTAGCGGAAGGAGTCTGTAGGAGCGGCCTTGGCCGCGACAGCTCTTCGGCTCGGTCTGGTTAGCGGAAAGAGTCTGTAGGAGCGGCCTTGGCCGCGACAGCTTTTCGGCTCGGTCTGAATGCTTGCGCGCCAGCTCCAGCTCTCGGCGAAAAGCTGTCGCGCGCGGGCGCGCTCCTACGAGTCTTTGGCGTGGGCGAGGGGCGTGGCCACGTCCTCGAGTGGCCGGCGTTCGGCCGCGACGCCCAGCCACCAGGCGGCGACCGCGCCGACGAGCATGAGCGACGCGCCAAGCGCATAGCCGCCCCCGATCGCGCCGCGTTCGCCCGTGCCGATGAGGGTGCCGAACAACCATGGGCCGGCGACCCCGCCGAGGGCCGTCCCGAACGCGTAGAACAGGGCGATCGCGAGGGCGCGCAATTCCAGCGGGAAGCTCTCGCTGACGGTGAGGTACGCGGAGCTCGCGGCCGCGGAGGCGAAGAAAAACACGATGCTCCATGCGACGGTCTGCGAACGGGCATCCAGCCAGCCATGGACGAAGAGCCACGCCGTCGCGAACAGCAGTAGGCCGGAAAGGGCATAGGTGGCCGCGATCATCGGCCGCCGCCCGACGGTGTCGAAGAGGCGGCCGAGCAGGAGCGGTCCGAGGAAATTGCCCGCGGCGAAGGGCAGCAGGTAGAGGCCTACCTCGGCATCGGCGACGCCGTAGAAGCGGCCGAGCACCAGCGCATAGGTAAAGAAGATCGCGTTGTAGAAGAAGGCCTGCGTGGCCATGAGCACCACGCCTAGCAAGGTCCGCCGGGGGTAGGTGCGGAAGAGGGTGGAGGCCACGTCGGTCATCGTGAGAGCCCGGGGGCGCAGGCGCAGGCGCGGGAGTGCCTCCTTCGGAGGAGGGACGCCCAGCCGCTCTTCGATCTCCGCGACGATGGTTTCCGCCTCGGCGATCCGGCCGTGCAGCATCAGCCAGCGCGGACTTTCGGGAATCCAGCGACGCAGGAACAGGATGCCGAGGCCGAGCACCGCCCCGATGCCGAAGGCGAGCCGCCAGCCGATGTCCGGCGGCAGCCAGCCGCTGTGGAGCAACAGCACGGCGCCGAGCGCGCCCGCTGCGGCGCCGAGCCAGAAGCTGCCGTTGATCACGAGGTCGGTATGCCCCCGGTAGCGGGCCGGGATCAGTTCCTGGATCGCCGAGTTGATGGCCGCGTATTCGCCGCCGATGCCCGCTCCAGTCAGCAGGCGGAACAGAGCGAACGTGGCGAAGTCCGGGGACAGCGCGGTGGCGGCCGTGGCACTGAGGTAGAGGCCGAGGGTAACGGTGAACAGCTTCTTCCGGCCCAGACGATCGGTGAGCCAGCCGAAGAACAGGGCGCCGGCCACCGCGCCGACCAGGTAAAAGCTGCCTGCGAGGCCGACCTGCATGTCGCTCAGGTGCAGCACGGGGCTCGACGTGAGCGCTCCGGCGATGGAGCCGGTGATGGTGACTTCGAGCCCGTCGAGCACCCAGGTGATGCCGAGTGCCGTGGCGACGAGGGTGTGGAAACGCCCCCAGCGCAGCCGGTCGAGCCGCGCGGGGACATCGGTTTCGACGAGTTCGCCGTGGGCACGGACGGGCCGGTTCATGGCCCGACCCTACGGAACCCGCCGGGGAGGTTTCGTCAACGCGGCACGCGGTACCCGCCCGGCACGCCTTCCGCGGAAAGCGTGAGCTGCCAGAGCTGGTCGCGCCGGCTGCGGAACACGCCCGCCGAGCAGCCCAGATAGAAGTGCCACATGCGGCGGAAACGTTCGTCGTAGCGTGCCGAGAGGCGCGGCCACGCCGCGTCGAAGTTGTCCCGCCACGCCAGCAGGGTGCGGTCGTAGTCGGCGCCGAAGTTGTGCCAGTCCTCCACCACGAACAGCCCTTCCAGCGCGGTCGCCACCTGGCTCATCGCGGGGATCACGGAGTTGGGGAAGATGTACTTCTCGATCCATGGGTCGGGCCTGCCGGGCGCGCCGTTGCTGCCGATGCTATGCAGCAGGGCGAGTCCGTCCGGCTTCAGGCAGCGCCGCGCCACTTCGAACCAGCTGCGATGGTTCTTGCCGCCGACGTGTTCGAACATGCCCACCGAGAGGATCGCGTCGAAGCGCTCGTCGAGTTCGCGGTAGTCCTGCAGGCGGATCTCGATGGGCAGGGCCTTGCACAACTCCTGCGCGAACGCCGCCTGCTCGCGCGAGATGGTGACGCCCACGCCGCTGACGCCGTAGCGTTCCGCGGCGAACTTCAGCGCCTCGCCCCAGCCGCAGCCGATGTCCAGGATGCGCTGCCCGGGTTGGAGCCGGAGCTTCCGGCAGATGAGGTCCAGCTTTGCTTCCTGCGCGTCGTCGAGGTTGGTCGCCTGGGCCCAGTAACCGCAGGAGTACACCAGCCGCTTGCCCAGCATGGCCTCGAACAGGTCGTTGCCGAGGTCGTAGTGCTGGCGGCCCACCTCCCAGGCATGCTCGCCGCGCTGCATGTTGAGGAACCGGGCCTTGAGGTGCGCGATCAGGGTGTCGAGCGTGCGCAGGGACTCGTCCAGGTGGGACGACAGGACGCGGGTAAAGAAACCGGGCATGTCGTCCACGTCCCACCACCCGTCCATGTAGGCCTCGCCAAGGCCGAGCGAACCGTGGGCAAAGACGCGCGCGTAAGTGCGCTCGTCGTGGATGATCAGGTCGGTGGGGCGGCTGCCGCCGATGGCGATGCCGGCGTGTGCCAGGAGCTCCTGTGCGCGTGCCTTGAGAGAAGAAGAATCGTGGTTCATCGATTGATCCCTTGTGGCCCTCGGTGCCGCCCCGCGCGGCGTGATGACTAGAAGTGCTTCAGTACTCCACGGGTGAGTGCGAGCCCGGCGATGGTCATCGCGATGGACCCGGCCAGGTTCAGCGCCGTGTGCGCCGCGAACCACGCGTACTGCTGCCGCAGCAGCAGGCCCGAAGCTTCCGCCGAGAACGTGGAGAACGTGGTGAGCCCGCCCAGGAAGCCGGTGGCCACGAGCAGGCGGACCTCGACGGGCAGGGTCTGGAAATGGTCGAAGACGCCCAGCGTCACGCCCATGAGCAGGCCACCGGTGAGGTTGGCCGTGAGCGTCCCGAGCGGAAGCGTGGGAAAGACCGGATTCAGGGCGAGGGCGAGCCACCAGCGCAGCCAGCAGCCAAGCATGCCGCCAACGCCGACGGCCAGGAAACCGGTGTAACCCACGTCACCCCCGCTGAAGATCGATGACATGATTATGGGCTTTTGCCGGCCACAGGGCGAGGCCACCGCCGGTCGCATATACTTGCGCGGACTTTCCCCCGCACGGCTCCCGGCCCATGTCTTCCGCGACCCGCGATCCGCGTCGCCACCTGCCCCTGTTGCTGGCGGCCCTGTCGATGATCGGGCCGTTCTCGATCGATGCGATCTTCCCCGGCTTCCCGGACATCGGCCGCGATTTCGCCGTGGGCGAAGTCGCCTTGCAGCAGCTGCTCAGCGTGTACCTTCTGGCTTACGCGGCCATGAGCCTGTTCCATGGCGCGCTCTCCGATGCCTACGGCCGCAAGCCCGTCATCGTGATCGCGATGGCGGTGTACACCGTCGCTTCCGTGGGTGCCGCCATGGCGCCGAGCTTCGCTTTCCTGCTCGGGTGCCGCGTGCTGCAAGGCTTGTCCGGCGGCGCGGGCATCGTCGTGGGGCGGGCGGTCGTGCGCGACACGATGCATGGCGAAGAAGCCCAGCGGATGATGTCGAAGGTGATGATGATCTTCGGCATCGCGCCCGCCATCGCCCCTATCGTGGGCGCGTGGTTGCTGGGCATCGACGGCTGGCGCGGCATCTTCTGGGCCCTATCCGGCTTCACGCTGGCGCTCACCGCCGGTGTCTCCTGGTTCCTCATGGAGTCGCACCCGGCGGAAAAGCGCACGGTGTTCAGGCCGCGCCCGCTCCTCGCGGGCTATCTGCGCATTGGCCGCGACCTGCCGTTCTGGCCGCTGGCGATCTCCAGCTCGATCAATTTCTCGGGCCTGTTCCTGTATGTGGCCTCGGCGCCGCAGGTCATCCGCAACCTCCTGCACCTCGGTGTCGGCGGTTTCCCCTGGCTCTTCGTCCCCGTCGTGACGGGCATGGTTTCCGGCGCCTTCATCTCGGGACGGGTGGCGGGGCGCGTGAGCGCCGCGCGCACCGTGAGCTGGGGCTATGTGGCCATGCTCTCGTCCTGCGCACTGAGCCTGCTTCTGTCGGCGACCATGGATTCGCCGCGCGTGCCGTGGTCGACCCTTCCGCTGGCGCTTTACGGCTGCGGGGTGCAGCTCGCGTTCCCGACCCTGACCCTGCTCCTGCTCGACCGCTTCCCGGAACAGCGCGGAGGCGTGTCTTCGGTCCAGGCCTTCTTCAGCCTCCTCGTCACGGCGCTCGTCGCGGGCGTGCTGTCGCCCGCGCTCTCCGGCAGCATGCTCACGCTGGCACTGGGCGCCACCGCGATGTGCTCCATCGGTCTGGGCGGCTGGATCTGGTACGTGCAGCTGGAACGCCGCCGCCTTGCCTCGGCCAGGGCAGGCGCCGCGTCGGGCGTGATATCGCAGGTCGAGCAGAACGAACCGGGCTGAATCGCCGCGACGACGGCTGCCGGATCAGCCTTCCAACAGGCCCCGCTGGCGCAGGAAGGCCTGCGCCTCGGCGGCATCCTGCTCGAACCAGGCTCGCGTCGAGCCGAGGCGATAGGTGTAACCCCAGCGGTCCATGTCTTCCATGAGCCGCGGCGAGCCGACTCCCGGCAACTGTCCGGCGAGGACGATCTGCAGGTAGCAGGTGGCGTCCTCCTCCTCGATGGAATCGGTGGCGTCGGTGTGCACCAGGGCGCGCTTGTCTTCGGGCAGCACGAGCAGGTGGCAGGCCTCGTGCAGCAGCGAGTGAACCGGAGTGTCGGCGCGGGCGTAGACGGTCGTGCCGATGATGCCGGCTTCGCTGTCGCCCCAGAAACTCCCGGGAATGTCCTCGCCATCGGCCACGGAGACCAGCGTGAGGCCGTGGCGTGCGAGCAGCGCGCGCGGCGCGTCGAAGCCTATCTCGCCGACGCGGAGGACGGCGTCGGCGGGATCGCCGCCGGGCAGTGCGGGCCCGGCACCCGTGGCGCCCATGTCGGCTCAGCCCGCCGAGGCGGCCGGTTTGCCGTTGGCCGGCTTGCCGTCGGGAAGGGCGACGGAGAGTTCCAGCACCTCATGGCCGCTGTCGCGCTCGAGGCTTACATTGACCGCCTCGACGTCGACGTTGACGTATTTGCGGATGACTTCCAGCAGCTCGTTGCGCAGCAGCGGCAGGTAGTCCGGACCGCCGCGCGTCGAGCGCTCCTGGGCGACGATGATGCGCAGACGCTCCTTGGCGACGCCGGCGCTCGGCTCGGGCTTGCGCTTCAGGAAATCGAGGATACCCATGCTCAACCTCCGAAGACGCGCTTGAGGAAGCCCTTCTTGACCGGCTCGAGGAAACGCAGGGGACGCTCTTCGCCGAGGATGCGGGCCACGGTGTCCTTGTAGGCCGCGCCGGCATTCGAGTCGTCGTCGAGGATCACCGGCACGCCCGCGTTCGACGCGGCGAGCACGTTCTCCGATTCCGGGATGACGCCCACGACGGAGATGCCGAGGATTTCCTCGACGTCCTTCACGCTGAGCATCTCGCCCGCCTCGACGCGGTTCGGGTTGTAGCGGGTGAGCAGCAGGTGCTGCTGGACGGCGCCTTCGCCCTTCTCGGCGCGGCGGGTCTTGCTTGCCAGCAGGCCGAGGATGCGGTCGGAGTCGCGTACGGAGGAGACCTCCGGATTGACCACGACGACGGCGTGGTCGGCGAAATACATCGCCAGGTGCGCGCCCTTCTCGATGCCTGCGGGTGAATCGCAGACGACGTAGTCGAAGTTTTCCTTCGCCAGTTCCTCGAGCACCCTTTCGACGCCTTCCTGGGTGAGGGCGTCCTTGTCGCGGGTCTGCGAGGCGGCGAGCACGAATAGGGTCTCGTGCCGCTTGTCCTTGATCAGCGCCTGCTTGAGCGTGGCTTCGCCGTGCACGACGTTGACGAAGTCGTATACCACGCGCCGTTCGCAACCCATGATGAGGTCGAGATTGCGCAGACCGACGTCGAAGTCGATGACGGCGACCTTCTTGCCCTGCATGGCGAGGCCGGTCGCGAGGGAGGCGCTGGTGGTGGTCTTGCCGACTCCGCCTTTGCCGGAGGTGACGACGATGATTTCAGTCAAGTGATGTCTCCGAGTGCTGCATTGAGCGGTTAGAGCCGCGCGATCATGAGTTTTCCATTGTCGAGCCAACACTGCACGGGCTGGCCTTCGAATTCCCTGGGCATGTCTTCGAACACGCGGTAGTGCCCGGCGATCGCGACCAGTTCGGCGCGGAAGTCGGAGCAGAAGATGCGTGCTGATTCGTCGCCCTGCGCGCCGGCCATGGCACGGCCGCGCAGGCTTCCGTAAACGTGGATCGAGCCGTCGGCGATCACTTCGGCGCCGTTGGCGACGCCGGCGGTGACGACGAGGTCGCGGTCGCGCGCGTACACCTGCTGACCCGAGCGCACGGTGCTGCCGGAGTGGTGCAGGGCGGTCACGGTGGCGCCGCTGGTATCCCCTTCGGGCGGTGCGGCATTGCGTACGGGTTCGCGCGGTGCAGCCGTGGATGCCGGCGCTGGCGTCTCGCCGTGCGCCGGTTCGTACTGGGCCCGGAACTTGGCGATGAGCGGCAGGCCCATGCGCTCGGCGAGGGCTTCGGTTTCGCTGGTGCCGTAGGCGATGCCGACCGGCAGCATGCCGGCGCTGCGGATGGCTTCGAGCAGCGCGTCGACCATGCCGTCGTCGGGCAGCTTGGGCAGGTGCGAGAGATCGAGCACCACGGCGGCGCGCGAGAACATCTGCGGCGCCGAGCGCACGCGACGTTCCAGTTCCTCCACGAGCGCGGCGGCGTCGACGCGGCGCACGCGCACGCAGGCGATGCCTACCTGGCCGAAGCGCAGGTCGCAGGAGGCTTCGAGGGCTTCGGCGCGGGCGCTCATGCGCTGGCTCCGATGCCATCGACGGGACGGCGCCGTTCCGCGAGCCATGCCACGTCGGGCAGGCCGCCGTGCTCGAGGTAACGCTCGCGCACGAAGGGGAAGCTCGGCAGCTCACGGGCGAGCAGGCTCACCTTGGGGCCTTCTTCCATGCGCTGCTGGCCCACTTCCTGGAAGCCCATGGTGCCGTGGAAGAGCACGGTCTGGTCGTTGCGGGGCTCAAGGAACACCTCGCAGGTCAAAAGCGGCACACGTACCTCCGCATAGCTCTGTACATCGCAGTAGAAGATCCGGCCCAGGCCATGGCCGCGCGATTGCGACGCGATCACGATGCGGTCGATATACACGAAGCTTTCGTAATGGGCCTGGAACCAGCGGAAGTTCGGGCTGGCGTAATCGGCGTCCTGGCGCATCGCGATGAGGAAACCGAGGATGCGACCGTCCTGTTCGGCCACGCGGAAGTAGTGGGCGATCTCGTACAGGTGGCGCAGGCGGTCAAGGTCCGTGGCGAGGATGCCCGTGCCTGCGGCATTGTTGAGTGCCAGCACGGCATCCAGGTCGTGCTCGCGCACGTCGCGGATGGCAAGGGCCATTCGTTGCTCCGCTTGAGTGTTCGTGGAAAGGCGACCCCAGGCCGCCGCGATGCGCGGCATTATGGCATGCCCTGATCGCATCGGGGGACGATCCGGGCTTGTAAAACCGTTGTAAAGCCGGAGTTTGCCGCGTGCGCGCACGTGACTTCAGTCAGGTGGTACGGGCCGCGCGAAGCCCTATGATGCGAACATGTCCAAGGTCCAGTTCAACCACGTGCGCCTGCTCCGCTACGCGACGTACTTCGTGTTCCTCTGCGCAGGCCTTCCGCTGTCGATGCAGCGGGCCGGCAGCGGCCCGGGCGCGATCGGCGACGTGGTGCTGCTTGCCTGGACCGCCTGCTACCTCGTCTTCGGCCTGGTCCACTGGCTGCTGACCAACCAGCTGGGGGCCCGCCTGAACGGCGCCACGCGCGTTGCCGTGCTGGTTATCCTCACCGGCACCGCGCTGGCCATCGGCGCCCTGAGCAAGAGCGGCGTGGGCGCGCTGCTGCTGATCATCGTCGCTACCGTGGTGCCCTGGCTGGTGAGCCTGCCCCTGGGCATCGCCTGGATGGTGGTCGCCCACGTGGCTCTGGTGCCCGTATTCGCCGAGGTTCCGGGGTGGGGCGTGCTCAGCGCCCTCATGCAGTCCTGCATGTATTTCGGCTTCTCGGCGCTGGTCTTCGTCGCCTCCATGGTGGCGAGCCAGCAGGCGGAGGAACGCGAGGAGCTGCGTCGGCTCAACTCGGAACTGCGCGCCACCCGGGCGCTGCTGGCCGAATCCACCCGCATCGCCGAGCGCATGCGCATAGCGCGCGACCTGCACGACCTCGTCGGCCACCATCTCACGGCGCTCAGCCTGAACCTGGAGGTGGCCAGCCACCTCACCAACGACGTGGCCCGCGAGCACGTGCTGAAGGCCCAGAGCACGGGCAAACAGCTGCTCTCCGACGTGCGCGAGGTGGTCAGCGAGCTGCGCCAGGACGATGCGATCGACCTGACCCAGGCGCTGCGCAGCCTTACCGAGGGCGTGCCGGGACTCGACGTGCGCCTGACCGTGCCGCCGCGCTTCGGCGTGGAAGACCCGCGCCGGGCGCAGATGCTGCTGCGCTGCGTGCAGGAGATCCTGACCAATACGGTGCGCCATGCCAACGCCCGCCACCTCTGGCTTACCTTCCGCCATACCGGCCCGGACGAGCTCTGCCTGGACGCCCGCGACGACGGCCGCGGTGGCGGCAGCGGGGAATTCCGTCCAGGCAACGGCCTCACGGGCATGCGCGAGCGCCTTGCCGAGTTCGGCGGCTCGGTATCGTTCCGCACCGATCCGGCCGGCGGCTTCGCCCTGACCGCCCGCCTGCCGCTGGGCGAAGAGCCGTCCCTGGCCCACGCGCCGCCCCGCCAGGTCTTCGATCCCACCCTTGGCGACGAGCCCGGCGGCGCGCGGCATGCCAAACTCTCCGTTCCTTCCGAGGATCTTCCATGATCTCCGTCTGTCTCGTTGACGATCAGAACCTGGTTCGCCAGGGCATCCGCTCCCTGCTGGACCTGGCCGGCGACATCCGTGTCGTGGCCGAGTGCGCCGACGGCGCGCAGGCGGTCCAGACCATTCCCCAGGTCCGCCCGGACGTGGTGCTGCTCGATCTGCGCATGCCGAACATGAGCGGCCTGGAAGTCCTCCAGGCCCTTGGCGGCCGCAACGAGCTGCCGCCGACGATCATCCTCACCACCTTCGACGACGACCAGCTGGTGCTGTCCGGCCTGAAGGCGGGCGCGCGCGGCTACCTGCTGAAGGACGTCTCGCTGGACCAGCTCGTCGAGGCCGTCCGCACCGTGGCCGCCGGCGGCTCGCTGGTGGCGCCCATGGTCACCCAGCGCCTCCTGGCCGGGGTGGGGCGGATCCAGAACCAGTTCTCCAGCCTGGAACAGCCGGACCCGCTCACCGAGCGTGAGACGGAGATCCTGCGCCTGCTGTCCGGCGGCTACAGCAACAAGGAGATCGCCAATTCCCTGCGCGTGGCCGAGGGAACGGTGAAGAACCACGTATCCAACATCCTCTCCAAGCTGGGCGTGCGCGACCGCACCCGGGCCGTATTGAAGGCCCTGGAACTGGGCATCGTCTGACCCTTCGCTGACCGAACGGCGCGTCCGGGCCACTCTGGCCGAAAATCCGCTTGTGCGCCATTGCGAAAAAGTGCAGGCGACCCAATGGCGCTCGCCGCCGCGAGCAAGTACCATCGGCTCTTTCGGCGCGGGCGAACCCCTGCCACGGGCCGATTCTTCAGGGGTGAGCGCACGGCGTCCATGGCCGCGCGTGGAGCCTGTTCGTAAGACGTTCGGAGATCCGTGGAATGACGCGTCTGTTAGAATTTATTGTCGCCCTCGTCATCGTCGCCGTACTCGGTGTCGTGGTCGGCGTGGCCATGCCCTCGACGGGACACGTCGAGCGCGAAATGCTCATCAGCAAGGATTTGCGCCAGGTATACGACGTTTTCAGCAACTTCCGCCGCTTCCCGGACTACACGGTCCTGCGGTCGTTCGATCCGAAGGTGCAGTTCGAACTGTCCGGCAAGGCCTACGGCCCGGGCGCGAAGATCGCCTGGAAGGCCGGCGACCCGAAGGTGGGCGACGGCGCGCTGGAAATCGCCTCGATCGATCCGAACTTCGCCCAGATCTCCGATGCCGGCAAGGGCACGATCGTCTGGAACCTGGACAACGCCTGGCGTGGCGAGGACAAGAAGTTCACCATCAGGCTCGAGCGGGCTGGCCGCAGCCAGAAGCTCGTGAAGGTGAACTGGTCGTATGACGTCTCGTACGGCTTCAACCTCATCAGCCGCTTCTCGAACCTCTACATCCACGGCGATCCGGACGCGCTGATCCAGTTCAGCCTGTCCAACCTGCAGAACCTGATGGCGTCGATTCCCAACATCGACTACAGCCACATGGTTCCGTCGATCGTCGAGACGCCGGCCAAGCCGGTGCTGTTCGTGTCGACCACCGCTCCGCGCACCCTCGACGATGTCGACACCGCGTCGGACAAGGCGATGGCCGAGATCCAGGCGGCGGCGAAGAAGCTGGGCGTGAACATCGTCAGCCCGCGCATCACCTTCACCACGAGCTGGGGCGACCAGAACTACACCTTCGACGTGGCTGCCGAGATCGACAGCACCACGCTGAAGATCAACGGCCAGGACGTCGAGATCACCGCCGCCCAGCGCCCGACGCTCGACGCCGCCGCGCCGGCCGAGGCTTCGACCGCCGCCGCTCCCGCCGATGCCGCCGCGGCCGCCACGCCGGGCAGCAAGGACAAGCTCGGCCGCGTGATCGTCGACGGCAACGTCAAGGCCGTGCTCGCCTTCGGCGGCAAGGCGCTCAAGGCCGACTGGAACGGCACCGGCGCCGGCCTGCCGCAGACCCGCCAGATGCTCCAGGCGTACTCGCAGACCCACGGCTACAAGTTCGACGACGTGACCTTCCGCCCGTACGACATCCAAGTGAAGGCCCCGGTGAACAACAAGGGCACCATCGAGGGTTACGACGAGCAGAAGTTCGAGATCTACCTGCCGCTGCAGGGCGACAACATCCCGGACCAGACTCCGGAACAGGAAGCCGGCATGAAGCAGCCGGGCCTGGAAGAATCCGCCCCGGCGGGTTCGTCGACCGCCCCGGCTCCGGCGGGCACGGCCCCGGCTCCCGCCGGTACGGCCCCGGCCCCGGCTGGCACCGCGGCGCAGTAATTCGCGCGGCTGTTGCTTCAGGAAGGGCCTCGCCGGAAACGGCGGGGCCTTTTCTTTTGGGGAAAGAGCGGAGGTGGGAGACGGGAAACGGGGGCGCTCAGCCCACTTCCCATCCCCCATCTCCCGCTACACTTCAACGAGATGATCGAAACCGACCGCCTTACCCGTTGCTACGGACCGCTGACCGCGGTCGATGCGCTGAGCCTGCGTGCCGAGCCTGGCCAGGTGCTTGGACTGCTGGGCCCGAACGGCGCCGGCAAGTCGACGGCCATGCGCATGATCGCCGGCTTCCTCACGCCTACCTCCGGCACCGCGCGCGTGTGCGGGCACGACGTGCGCAAGGAACCGCTCGCGGCGAAGCGCGCGCTGGGCTACCTGCCCGAAGGCGCGCCGAGCTATGGCGAGATGACGATCCGCGAGTTCCTCGTCTTCATGATCCGCGTGCGCGGCCTCGAGCGCGACGTGGCCTTCCGCCGCTTCGACGAGGTGGTGATGCGGCTGGAGCTGGAAGAGGTGCTGGAGCAGACCATCGGCACGTTGTCGAAAGGCCTGCGCCGCCGCGTCGGTCTGGCCCAGGCGATCCTGCACGATCCGCCGGTGTTGATGCTGGACGAGCCCACCGACGGTCTCGATCCCAACCAGAAGCATTCGGTGCGCATGCTGATCGACGCGATGGCGCGCGAGCGCACGATCCTCATATCGACGCACCTCCTCGAAGAGGTGCACGCGCTGTGCAACCGCGTGGCGATCATCGCCAACGGCAGGCTGCTGGCGGATGCGACGCCGGCGGAACTGGAGGCACGCTCGCGCTACCACGGCGCGGTGTCGTTCAGCGCGGCCGGCAGCGGCGTATCGCGCGAGATGCTGGCGCGTATCCCCAACGTGGCGATGGTGGAAGTCGATCCGCTGGATGGCCGGGTCACGGTGTTCCCGCGCGCGGGACAGCCGATCCTCGACGACGTGCAGGCGCTGCTGCGCACGCAGAACCTCGAGGTATCGGAAATCCAGCTCGAGCGCGGCCGTCTCGACGAGGTCTTCCGCCAGATCACCACCCAGCGCGGAGCCCAGGCATGAAGGCGGTACTGGCGATCGCGCGGCGCGAACTGCGGGGCTACTTCGTCACGCCCGTGGCTTACGTGTTCATGGTGATCTTCCTGGTGCTGTCGGGGCTGCTCACCTTCTACACCGGCGATTTCTACGACCGCGGCCTGGCCGACCTGCAGCCGTTCTTCGACATGCATCCCTGGCTGTACCTTGTGCTGGTACCTGCGGTGACGATGTCCACCTGGGCCGAGGAGCGCGCTTCCGGCACGCTGGAACTGCTGTTCTCGCTGCCGGTCACGATCTCGCAGGCGGTCCTCGGCAAGTTCCTCGCCGCCTGGGCCTTCATCGGCATCTGCCTGGCGCTGACCTTCCCGATCTGGATCACCGTGAACTACCTGGGCGATCCGGACAATGGCGTGGTGCTCGCGGGCTACGTGGGCAGCTGGTTGATGGCCGGCGCCTTCCTCGCCATCGGCACCTGCATGTCCACCAGCACGCGCAGCCAGATCATCGCGTTCATCCTCACCGCAGCCGTCTGCTTCGTGCTGCTGCTGATCGGCCAGCCGCAGGTGCTCGATTTCTTCCAGGACTCGGTGCCGCCCAAGCTGATCGGGGCCATGGGCCAGCTGAGCATTACCCGGCACGCGAACGCGATCGCCCGCGGTGTCCTCGATCTTCGCGACCTGATGTACTTCTTTGCCACGATCGTCGCCTGGCTGGCCGCGAGCGTCGTCGTGCTCGACTTGAAACGGACGCGCTGACGATGCGCAGCCTGCACCTTTCGCGTTCCTTCCTCCTGCGCCTGAGCCTGTTCGGCATCGCCGTGCTGTTCCTCGTGGCTATCGCGATCAGCTCGATGTCGCTGCGCACCGCGCGGGTGGATCTCACCGCGGACCGTATCTACACCTTGACGCCGGGGACGCAGAAGATCGTCGACAGCCTGCGCAAGCCGCTGACCCTGACCCTGTATTTCTCCGAGCACGCCACCCGCGATCTGCCGCAGCTGCGCAGCTACGAGCAACGCGTGCACGAGATGCTGCGCGAGATCGCGGTGCGCGCGCATGGGCGGATCCGCTTCAAGGTGGTGGACCCGGTGCCGTATTCGGACGACGAGGACGCGGCGGAAAGCTATGGCCTGTCGCCAGCCAGCGGTGGCAGCAACGGCGAGCGGGTGTTTTTCGGCCTGGTGGGCATGGGCGGCTCGGGTGAGGCGCCCCCGCAGGCCATTCCGTTTTTCGATCCCGCGCGCGAAGCCTTCGTCGAATACGACATCGCGAAGCTGCTTTACGAACTCGGCATGCCGAACAAGCCGCGTCTGGGCGTGATCAGCACATTGCCGGTGGAAGGCAACCCGGTCATCGGCGAACCTGCCTGGGCCGTGCTGCGCCAGCTCGACCAGCTGGCCGATGTGACGAACATCGACGCCGACGGCCTGACCCACATCGACGATGCAGTCAAGGTCCTCCTGCTGATCCACCCGAAGCGGCTGTCCGACGACGCGCTCTACGCGATCGACCAGTACGTGCTGCGTGGCGGCCACCTGGTGGTCTACGTCGATCCCGATGCGGAGATGGACAATGCGCCCCTGGTGGATTCGCGCGGCGTCGTGGACGACCACGACTCCGACCTGCGCCGGCTGTTCGAAACCTGGGGCGTCGACTACGACCCGACCAAGGTGGTGCTGGATCGCTCGGCTGCGCTGAGCATCGAGTTGAACGGGAACAGCCTGGCCCATCCGGCAATGCTGGGCCTGGGCTCGCAGGACCTCAACCACGACGACGTGGTGACGGCCAGCCTGCAGCGGGTGAACTTTTCCACCGCCGGCTTCTTCGAACTGTCGCCGGAAACGAAGGCGCGCCTGATCCCGCTGGTGCAGACCTCGGACGAGGCGGCGGTCGTATCCACCCAGCGCGTGCGCGATGCCGCTTCGGATCCTTCGAGCCTGCTCGACAACTACGAACCCACGCACGAGCGTTACGTGCTTGCCGCGCGTTTGCGCGACACCTTCCGCACGGCTTTCCCGGAGCGGCACGACAAGGGGCATCTGGCGCAGGCCGCGGCGCCGGGCGAGGTGGTGCTGGTGGCGGACACCGACCTGTTGTCGGACCGCCTGTGGATCGACGTGCAGCCGCTGCTCGGCCAGCAACAGCTCACGCCGTTCGCGAACAACGGCGACTTCGTGGCCAACATCGTCGACAACCTGGGCGGTTCGACGGCTCTGCTGTCGATCCGCGGTCGGGTGAACTCGCAGCGGCCCTTCACGAAAGTGCGCGCATTGCAGGCCGCCGCGGACCGCAAGTTCCTGGTGAAGAAGCGCGAGCTGGAGACCGAGCTTTACGACACGCAGCGTCGCCTCGCGGAGCTGCAGCCGGCGAAGAATTCGGCGGCCACCGCGACGGCTACCGTGGAACAGCGCCGCGAGGTGGAACAGTACCTGCAGCGCAAGCTCGCCATCGGCAAGGAACTGCGCGACGTGCAGCACCAGCTCAACGCGGAGATCGACGCGCTTGGCCTGCGCCTTAAGTTCATCAACATCGTGCTCGTGCCGGGCATCGTGGCACTGATCGGCCTGATCTACGGCTGGCGGCGTACGCGCCGCAGCCGGCGCGTGGTCTGAGGCCGTGCTCGACGGCGTGCTCAAGTGGATCGTGCCCTGGGAGTTTTCCTGGGTGTTCCTGCTGGTCTTCGTCGGCACCGCGTGGCTCTACGCGCGCGGCACGCGGCGCGTGCGCGTACCGGCGGCACGGCAGGCCGCGTTCTGGACGGGCATGGCGCTGGTCTACGTGTCCCTGCACACGTATTTCGATTACTTCGCCGAGCACGAATTCTTCATGCACCGGATCCAGCAGGTGCTGCTGCACCATCTTGCGCCGCTGCTGCTGATCGCCGCCTATCCCGGCACGGTGCTGCGCGCGGGGATGCCCCTGGCCTGGCGCGGGCGCCTGCGCAAGGCAGGGCGATCCCTCGCGTGGCGTGCGTTCGCGGCCGTGGCGTTCAACCCCGCCTTCGTCACGTTGTTCTTCGTGGCCCTGATCCTGGTCTGGCTGATACCGGACATGCAGACACTGGCCATGCTGGACTGGCGCATCTATCGCGCGATGAACTGGTCGATGGTGCTGTCCGGCCTGGCCTACTGGTGGCTCGTGCTCGACCACCGGCCGAAACCGCCGGGGCGCATGTCGCCCGGCTGGCGCGTGCTGTCCCCGGCGATCACGATGACGCCGCAGATCGTCGCGGGCGCGATCGTCACGTTCTCGAAGACCGACCTGTATCCGATCTTCGAAATCTGCGGGCGGGCCTTCACCATGAACGTGCTGACGGGCCAGCTGATCGGCGGCGTCATCATGTGGGTGCCTGCCGCGATGATCGAATCCATCGGCGGCCTGCTGGCGCTACGCCAGTGGCTGCGCCTGTCGCGCAACGGACGGCTGCCGCGCAGGGCGGTACGGTCGCGCCGGCCTGGTACGGTGCATCCGTAGGCGCGTGAAAGAGCGCCCCCACCTCCCATCTCCCACCTCTCAATACACCTTGGGCACGCGTTCCGCCTTCGCAGTCACCTTGTCCTTCTTCGGTTTGCCCTTGAGGGGAGGGAGCTCGAACTCCTGGTCGGGGATCAGCTTGTCCGGGATCTGGTCCAGCAGGTGACGGATCAGGTTGAGGCGGCCGGTCCTCTGGTCGTCGAAATCCGCCACGAACCAGGGCGCGTCGGCCGTATGGGTGTGCTGGATCATGGCATCGCGCAGGTCGCCCATCTCGGCGTATTTGTCCCGCGCCTTCAGGTCCACGGGCGAGAGCTTCCAACGCTTGAGCGGGTCGGCCGCGCGTTCGGCGAAGCGTTCCTCCTGCTCGGCCTGGTCGACGGAGAGCCAGTACTTGAGGAGGATGATGCCGTCGTCGACCAGCATCTTCTCGAAGACCGGGCAGGCCTTCATGAAGGAGTCGTACTGGTCGTCGGTGCAGAAGCCCATGGCCGGCTCGACCACCGCGCGGTTGTACCAGCTGCGGTCGAACAGGACGAGTTCGCCGGCGGAGGGGAGGTGCGCCACATAGCGCTGGAAGTACCACTGGCTTTCTTCCACGGCCGAGGGCTTGCCCAGCGCCACGACGCGGGCGGCACGGGTGTCGAGCTTGTCGGTGATCGCCTTGATCGTACCGCCCTTGCCGGCCGCGTCGCGGCCTTCGAAGATCACCAGCATGCGCTTGCCGGTATGGCGCAGCCAGCGGGTAAGGCCGACCAGTTCGATCTGCAGCTCTTCCAGCGCCTTTTCGTATTCTTTCTTCTTGCCCATGCCGTTTCCTCCAGTCAGGCCACAGTGTCCCCCATCACGTGTAGGGCTGCTTGTGTAGGCGCGCACGTCGGTGCCACGGACTTCTGTAGGAGCGCGCCTCGGTGCCACAGACTTCTGTAGGAGCGCGCCTTGCGCGCGACAGACTTTCGCGCCAGTCCGCAAGTTAGCGCGCCAGCTCCAGGTCACTGCCAAAACATGTCGCGCGCCAGCGCGCTCCTACAAGGGCGCGCAGGCTTCAGCCTCCCGCGGTCAGGGTCTGCAGCTCGTCGGCCTGGTGTTCGCGGGTGAGGGTGTCGATCAGTTCGTCCAGGTCGCCCTGCATCACCTCGGTGAGCCGGTAGAGGGTGAGGTTGATGCGGTGGTCGGTGATCCGGCCCTGGGGGAAGTTGTAGGTGCGGATGCGCTGGCTGCGGTCGCCGGAGCCCACCTGGAGCCGCCGCGATTCTGCCTGCGCGGCGCTCTGCTTGCTGCGCTCGGCGTCCAGCAGGCGCGCCTTCAGCAGGCTCATCGCGCGGGCGCGGTTCTTGTGCTGGCTGCGCTCGTCCTGGCATTCCACCACCGTGCCGGTCGGCAGGTGAGTGATGCGGATGGCCGAGTCGGTCTTGTTGACGTGCTGGCCGCCGGCGCCCGAGGCGCGGAAGGTATCGACCTTGAGGTCGGCGTCGCGCAGCTCGATGTCGCCCACCTCGTCCTGCTCGGGCAGGATCGCCACGGTGGCGGCCGAGGTATGGATGCGCCCCTGCGATTCGGTTTCGGGCACGCGCTGCACGCGGTGGGTGCCGGATTCGAACTTCAGCTTCGAATACGCCCCGCGGCCTTCGATGCGCGCCACGATTTCCTTGTAGCCGCCGTGTTCGCCCTCGTTGGTGTTGAGGATCTCCAGGTGCCAGCGCTGGCGCTCCGCGTAGCGCGCGTACATGCGGAAAAGATCGCCGGCGAAGATCGCGGCCTCGTCGCCGCCCGTGCCGGCGCGCACCTCGAGGAACAGGTTGCCCTCGTCGCGCGGGTCCTTCGGCAGGAGCAGGATCTGCAGTTCGCCGTCCAGCTGCGCCAGGTGGGACTCGATCCGCGCGATGTCGTCCGTGGCCATGTCGCGCATTTCGGGATCGTCGAGCATGGCCCGGGTATCGGCCAGCTCGCGTTCGGCTTCGTCGTGCTCCCTCAGCGAGGCCGCGACGGGCTCCAGCTGCGCGTATTCGCGCGAAAGGTCGCGGAAGCGCTGGCTATCGGCGAGCACGTCCGGCTGCGCCAGCAGCAGGCCGATTTCCTCATGGCGTTCGGCGAGGGCTTCGAGTTTGCGGCGGATCGAGGGGGTCATTCGGGGCACGATATCCGGCTGTAGCCGTACATCATGCGGAAACGTCCTCGTCCGGGTCCAGCCCGTACAAGCGGCCGGCCGCGTGGAGCAGGTCGAGGTCGCCCGCCATGGCGGCGTCGCGCAGGCGTGCGCTGGGGGCGTGCAGCAGCTTGTTGGTCAGGGTGTTGGCGAGGAAGGCGAGGGCTTCCTCCGCCGGCCGGCCCTTGGCCAGCATGGCCTGGGCCTTGGCCAGCACCTCGTCGCGCTGCGCTTCGGCGGCGATGCGCAGGTCTACGGCCGGATTGCGCAGGTTGAGGGCGCGGCGCCAGGCCATGTAGCGCTCGACCTGGAGGTCGATGATGGCATCCGCCTCGCGCGCCGCCAGTTCGCGGGAGCGCCGGTTCTCGTCGATGACCTGCTTCAGGTCGTCGATGCCATACAGATACACATCGGCTAGCGTGGCGACCTCGGGCTCGATGTCGCGCGGTACCGCGATGTCGACCATGAACATGGGCCGGCGGCGCCGCGCGGCGATCGCATCGGCGACCATCGCCCGCGTCACCACCGGCAGGCGGGCCGCCGTGGAGGTGATGACGATGTCCGCCTCGGCGAGGTGGCGGGGAAGGTCGGCCAGCGAAATGGCGTAGCCGGCGTAACGCCCGGCCAGCTCCTGCGCGTTTTCCAGGGTGCGGTTCGCGACGATGAGCCGCCGAACGTTCTTGTCGGCGAGGTGGCGGGCCGCGAGTTCGATCGTCTCGCCGGCGCCTATCAGCAGCACGCAGGCCTGGCGCAGGTCGGTGAACACCTGTTCGGCCAGCCGGACGGCCGTGTACGCGACCGAGACGGTGTGCGCGCCTATGCGGGTATCCGTGCGCACCCGTTTCGCGACGGCGAAGGTGTGCTGCAGCAGGCGTTCCATCGGCGCGCGCAGGCTCTGTGCCGAACGGGCCTGCTGGTACGCCTCCTTCACCTGGCCGAGGATCTGCGGCTCGCCCAGCACCATGGAATCGAGGCCGGTGGCGACGCGGAACATGTGGCGCACCGCGTCCTGTTCGTCGTGCCGGTAGAGGAACTCGTCCAGGCGTTGCGGGGTCAACCGGTGCTGTCGCGACAGCCACTGGCCCGGCACCGTCTCGAAACCTTCCGCCACGCTGCAGTACAACTCGGTGCGGTTGCAGGTGGAGAGGATCATCGCCTCCTCGATCCCGGGTTGCCGGGTGAGGTCGCCCAGCGCCTCGGGTGCCACCGCGGCGTCGAATGCCACCTGTTCGCGCAGGCTGACAGGCGCGGTGAGGTGATTGAGCCCGAGGGCGATGAGTGGCATGACGGGCTTGGTTCGGCTTGAGTGGCGTCGGCTAAGCTAAGGGCGCATTGTGCCCTTACCAAGGCGCCGGCGCTTGCAGGTGCCTGACGGGAATGACGGAGAGTAGTGTGCTGAGCGGTCGGTCGAAGTTCAAGCAAGTGCGGCATTTGGGAGCCCTGGCGCTGCTGGCGGCGCTGGCAGGCTGCGTCACGGCGCCCCCGGTGGAGGCGCCCAAGGCCACCCGCACCGGCGTCCAGCCCCTGGACCGGCTGAACGTGGCGATCGTCCCGCCCGAACGGGACCTCCAGGCCCTGCTGATGGCGGGCGATTTCGCCCTGGCCGCCAACGATCTCAAGGCCGCCTCGGATGCGTATACCCAGGCGACGCTGCTCAGTGAGGACTCGAAGGTGGCCGCCAGGGCCACCGAACTTGCCCTCGCGGTGCATGACCAGGCCGCGGCCGCCAAGGCGGTGGATCGCTGGGCCGCCCTCGGCGCGAAGCCGGCGGAACTGGCTTCCGCCCGCGCCCGCATGGCCCTGGCCCGGGGCGACACCGCGGAAGCGCAGCGCCAGCTCGAGGCCCTGGTCGCGACGGGCGATCCCGATGCATGGCGCGAATTCGGCCGGATCCTGGTGAGCGGCCGCGATCCCGCCCAGGCAGGCGTGCTGCTCGAGCGCATCGCCACGCCGCAACGCCTGCCGAACGACGCCACCGCCTGGCTGGCCATGGCCGAGCTGGGCGAGAACCTCGGCCGCCACGACTACGCGAAAAAGATCGGCGAGGCCGCGCTGGCCCGTTTCCACAACGGCACCACCTATGCCTGGGCCGGGCAGCAGGCCTTCCAGGCCGGCGACAAGGCCGGCGCGCGGAAGCTGTTCGCCAAGGCGGTGGAGCGTGAGCCGAAGAACGCGCGGCTGCGCATGGCCTACGCCACCTTGCTGGTCCAGCTGGGCGAGCGTGGTGCGGCAACGAAGCTGCTCGCCACCGGCGCGCAGAACCCCGACACGTACGCGATGCGCCTGAGCCTGGCTGCACGCGCGAATGACAAGGCAGCCGTCCGCAAGCTCTATGACGAGATCCGCCGGCAGTCCGACGACGTGCAGACGGAGAACGCCTTTACCCTCGGCCAGATGGCGGAGTTGCTCGACAAGCAGGAGGACGCGCTGGACTGGTATGCCGCGGTGAGCGACGACGACCCGCGCATCTTCGATGCGTCGGTGCGCAGCGCGGTGGTGCTGCACCAGCAGGGCAAGGACGACGATGCCCACGAGATCGTGGCCGAACTGCAGACGACGTACGCCGACCGGCCCGAGCAGCTGCTCAAGGCCTTCGCGGTGGATGGCGAGCTGTACATGGACGCCCGCCGTTTCGACGCAGCCGCCGACGCGTACAGCAAGGCACTGCGGGTGAAGCCCGACGACACCGACATGCTCTACGGCCGCGGCCTCGCCTACGCGGAGGCGGGGCGGGTCGACGATGCCGTGGCCGACTTCCGCAAGATCCTGGAACTGAAGCCCGGCGACGTCGAAACGAGCAACGCGCTCGGTTACACGCTCGCCGACAACGACCGCGACCTGGGCGAGGCGCAGAACCTGATCCAGGCCGCTCGCGCGGCGCGACCCGACGATCCCTCGGTGGCCGATTCCTGGGGCTGGCTGAAGTTCCGCCAGGGCGAGCTCGACCAGGCCGAGCGCACGCTGCGCGACGCCTGGGCCCAGCGCAAGGACGCCGACATCGGCGTCCACCTCGCCGAAGTGCTCTGGACCCGGGGCCGGCACGACGAGGCGCGCAAACTCCTCAACGAAGTGCGCCGGATCGATCCGAAGAATGCCGCGCTGGAAAAGACCGAGCGGAAACTGCGCCCCTGAAGCACGCGCTGTAGGAGCGCGCCTTGCGCGCGACTGCCTTTCGCTCCAGTCCCCAACCAAGCCAGCGCGCCAGCTCCAAGCCCCGGCCTCAAAACATGTCGCGCGCAGGCGCGCTCCTACATGGACCTCGTATGACGCTTCGTAAACTGATCCGCTGCACGACGTTCGTCCTCCCGCTCCTCCTCGCCGCCTGCGCCACCACGCGCGCGCCTGTACGCCAGCAGGGCGACGCGGTCACGCTCGGCTTGCAGGAGCAGCGCGAGAGGGCGCTGGTCGATATCGACCACTGGACCCTCGAGGGCCGGCTCTCCGTCTCCAACGGGAAGGATTCCGGCTCCGGCGGCCTCACCTGGCGGCAGGACGGCGAGCATTACGAATTCACCGTGCGCGCCCCGGTCACGGGACGCAGCTTCCGTCTCACGGGTGGCCCCGGCGGGGCCGAACTCGAAGGCCTGGATGGCGGCACGCGGCGCGGGCCGGACGCGGAATCGCTGATGGCGGGCGCGGTGGGCTGGCAGATCCCGATGAGCGAGCTGAAGCGCTGGGTCCTGGGGCTGCGCGCGGACGGCGGTCCCGCCGATATCGCCTTCGGCGCGGACAAGCTTCCGTCGCGCATCGTGCAGGATGGCTGGACGGTGGATTACCGCCAGTGGGATGCCGCGCGCCAGCCGGCGATGCCCGTGCGCGTGTTCGCGGAGAAGGCGCCGTTCAAGGTGCGGCTGTCCATCGAAGCGTGGACCTTCGGGAATTAGGAGCGCGCGCCGCGCGCGCTGAGCTTTTCGCGCCAGTTCCCGGAGTCGGCGCGCCAGCTCAAAATCACAGCCTCAAAACATGTCGCGCGCAAGGCGCGCTCCTACCCGCGCGATCGTATACTTTGGCGCTTACGATCGACGGCACTCCGATGCACTTCACCATCGCCCGCGCCAGCGACGACGACGCCGAGCGCCTGTGCGCCATTGAGCGTGCCGCCGTTGAGCTTTTTCGTGGACACGAGGCGTGGCTTTCGTATTCCGGCATGGCGCTGCCGGTGGACACCGTGCGCGAGCTGATCGCGCGGGGCCTCGTCTGGGTCGCCGTCGTGGACGGGGACGTGGTCGGCTTCGTCTGCCTCGATACCGAGGGACCGCGCGAGGCCATCGGCATTGCCGAAATCGACGTGCTGCCGGCTTTCGGCGGAAAGGGCATCGGGGCCGCGCTGCTGGAACACGCCTGCGCCTGGGCCCGCGAGGCCGGTTATGCCGCGATCGACCTCGGCACCCTCGCCGACGTGCCCTGGAACGCGCCCTTCTACGCGAAGCACGGCTTCGCGGTGGTCGACAAGCACGCTCCCGAGTTCGCCGACGCCCTGGCGCGGGACCGCGAGAATGGTTTCCCGGATCATCTGCGCGTGTTCATGAGCCGCCCGCTGGCGCCCTTGGCTCAGGGTGACTGGACCGCCTGGCCAGCCCCGGCCAAGCTCAACCTGTTCCTGCGCATCGTCGGCCGCCGCGACGACGGCTACCACGAACTGCAGACGGTGTTCCGCCTGCTCGACTGGGGCGACGAGGTCCGCCTGCGCGTGCGGGCGGATGGCGTCATCGGTCGTCCAACGCCGGTTCCCGGGGTCCCCGAGGAGACAGATCTCACGGTACGCGCGGCGCGGCTGCTTGCCGCCGAGACGGGCACGCCGCTGGGTGCCGAGATCGCCGTTTCAAAGCGCATACCCATGGGCGGCGGACTCGGCGGCGGCAGTTCGGATGCCGCCAGCGTGCTGGTCGGCCTGAACACGCTATGGGGGACGGGCCTCTCCGAGGATGCGCTGGCCAGCCTGGGCCTGAAGCTGGGCGCCGACGTGCCGGTGTTCATCCGCGGACGGTCCGCCTGGGCCGAGGGGGTGGGGGAACGCCTTTCCCCGATGCGCCTCCCACGCCGCTGGTACGTGGTGGTGGACCCCCACGAACACGTCCCTACGGCCGCCTTGTTCGCGGCTCCCGAATTGACACGTCAGGCCCCGCGGGCGACAATTTCATCCTTTGTTTCCGGGGATTCGGCGGAAAACGCCTTCGAGCCGGTGGTCCGTGCGCGCCATCCGCGGGTGGCCGCGGCGCTGGATTGGCTGGGCGGCTTCGGTCGCGCCCGCCTGTCCGGCAGCGGCGGCTGCGTGTTCCTGGAAACGAGAACCCACGAGGCGGCGCTAGGCGTCGCCTCGCGCTGTCCCGGGGGCTTCACCGCCCATGTGGCGGCGGGTGTCGATCCTTCGCCGCTGCTGCTGGCACGGAGCCGGATCGAGGCAAGGGGCATCGTGTCGTAAGGACTCGCCGGAACGAATTGTTGGGGCGTCGCCAAGCTGGTTAAGGCACGGGATTTTGATTCCCGCATGCGCAGGTTCGAATCCTGCCGCCCCAGCCACCGTTCGCGGTGGCGAAGACGAACCAACCACTCTAGCCAGACGCCAGGAGTTCCTTCGTGGATACGTCCACCCCGATGTTGTTCACCGGCAATGCGCATCGCGCACTTGCCGACGATGTCGCCGCCCGTCTCGGCATTCCGCTGGGCAAGGCCCTCGTCGGCCGGTTCAGCGACGGCGAGGCCCAGATCGAGATCGAGGAAAACGTACGCAAGCAGGAAGTGTTCGTCATCCAGCCGACGGGCGCGCCAAGCGCGGAGAACCTGTTCGAACTGCTGGTGCTGATCGACGCGCTCAAGCGCGCCTCGGCCGGCAGCGTCACCGCGGTGATGCCGTATTTCGGCTACGCCCGTCAGGACCGCCGCCCGCGTTCGGCCCGCGTGCCGATCACGGCGAAACTGGCGGCGAAGATGATCGCCACGGCCGGCGCCGACCGCGTGCTCACGATCGACCTGCACGCGGACCAGATCCAGGGATTCTTCGATATCCCGGTAGACAACGTGTACGCCTCGCCGGTGCTCCTGGCCGACATCTGGCGTCACCACAGCATGGACGACCTGATCGTGGTCAGCCCCGACGTCGGTGGCGTGGTGCGTGCGCGTGCGCTCGCCAAGCGCCTTGACGACGCCGACCTCGCGATCATCGACAAGCGCCGCCCGAAGGCGAACGTGGCCACGGTCATGAACATCATCGGCGACGTTGAGGGCAAGACCTGCGTCCTGGTCGACGACATCGTCGATACGGCCGGCACGCTCTGCGCCGCCGCGGTCGCCCTGAAGGAAAAAGGCGCCCGCAAGGTCGTCGCCTACTGCGTGCACCCGGTGCTCTCGGGCGCCGCCATCGACAACCTGGAGCACTCCCAGCTCGACGAGCTGGTGGTGACCAATACGCTGCCGTTGCGCGACAACGCCCGTAACTGTGCGAAAATCCGCCAGTTGTCGGTCGCGGAACTGCTTGCGGAGACGATCCGCCGCATCGCTTTCGGCGAGTCGGTCAGCTCGCTCTACATCGACTGAACGCATCACTTTCGGGCTCCCCTGGTCGCGGGGGAGTCCTTTACCCACCGCCGCGAGGCGGTTTACTTGAGGCAACACCAATGGCTACCAATCATCAGCTCACGGCCACGAGCCGCAGTGTGGAAGGGAAGGGTGCGAGCCGCCGCCTTCGCGCCGCGGGTTACGTGCCGGCGATCGTGTACGGCGCGGGCGAAGCCCCGCAGGCGATCCAGGTCCTCCACAACGACGTGCTGCTCGGCTCGCGTTATGAGTCGTTCTACTCGTCGGTGATCGACCTGACCGTCGACGGCAAGTCCCAGAAGGTCCTGATCAAGGACTGGCAGAAGCACCCGTTCAAGCAGCTCATGCTGCACATGGACTTCCAGCGCGTGAACGAGAACGAGGCCATCCGCGTCGCCGTTCCCGTGCACTTCCTGAACCAGGAGAAGTCCCCGGCCGGCAAGACCGCGGGCCTGGTGATCTCGCACAACCTGACGGAAGTGACGGTCTCGTGCCTGCCGGGCAACCTGCCGGAGTTCATCGAGCTCGACCTCGCCAACCTGAAGGCCGGCGACATCGTCCACCTGTCCGACCTCAAGCTGCCGGCCGGCGTGGAAATCCCGGAACTGGGCCTGGGCAAGGAGCACGACGTCGCCGTCGTCACCGTGGCCTCGATCCAGGAAGAAGTCGATCCGGCCGCCGAGGGTGGCGAAGCCCCGACCGAAGAGAAGAAGTAAGCTGGCGACACTTCGTCTTATCGTCGGCCTCGGCAACCCCGGGGCCGAATACGTCAGGACCCGGCACAACGCCGGGTTCTGGTGTGTCGACGCCCTGGCCATGGACCAGGGAGAGCGCTGGGCCTTCGACGGCAAGCTGCATGGCGAAACCTGCAAGCTGCGCATCGCCGGCGAAACCGTCTGGCTGCTCAAGCCCGCCACGTTCATGAACAAGAGCGGCATCGCCGTCGCCTCGGCGTTGCGCTACTACAAGATCGCGCCGGAGGAGTGCCTCGTCGCCCACGACGAACTGGACCTCCCGCCCGGCACCGTCCGCATGAAGTTCGACGGCGGCCACGGCGGCCAGAACGGATTGCGCGACATCATGGCCCACCTGGGCCACGGTAAGTTCCATCGCCTGCGGGTCGGCATCGGCCACCCCGGGCACAAGGACAAGGTCACCCCGTGGGTGCTCGGCCGCCCGAGCGCGGCTGACGAAGACGCCATCATGCACGGCATCGGGCGCGCGTTCGACGTGCTGCCGCTGGCGCTGGAAGGCAAGTTCGACGAGGCGATGAAACGCCTGCACACGGTCGCCTGACCCCACCCCACACCAACCGGACACAGATTCGCCATGGGCATCAAATGCGGCATCGTCGGCCTGCCTAACGTCGGCAAGTCCACCCTCTTCAACGCGCTGACCAAGGCCGGCATCGCCGCCGCCAACTTCCCGTTCTGCACGATCGAGCCGAATACCGGCATCGTGCCCGTGCCTGATCCGCGCCTGGACGAGCTGGCGGCGATCGTGAAGCCGCAGAAGGTGATTCCCACCACCATGGAATTCGTCGACATCGCAGGCCTCGTGGCCGGCGCGTCGAAGGGCGAAGGCCTGGGCAACAAGTTCCTCGCGCACATCCGCGAAACCGATGCCATCGCGCACGTCGTGCGCTGCTTCGAGGACGGCAACGTCATCCACGTGGCGAACAAGGTCGACCCCATCGCGGATATCGAGACCATCGACACCGAGCTGGCGCTGGCCGACCTCGAGTCCGTGCTGAAGGCGCTCGACCGCGCCACGCGCTCTGCGAAGGCGAACGACAAGGACGCGCTGGCGCGCAAGCCGGTGCTCGAGAAGCTCGCCAAGGCGCTCGACCAGGGCAAGTCGGCCCGCTCGGCCGGCCTCGACGCCGAGGAAAAGGCGCTGGTCCGCGACATGTTCCTGATCACCATGAAGCCGCTGATGTACATCGCGAACGTCGCGGAAGACGGCTTCGAGAACAATCCGCACCTGGACGCCGTGCGTGCGCGCGCCGTCGAAGAGGGCGCGGAAGTGGTGCCGGTGTGCGCCGCCATCGAGGAAGAGCTCTCGCAGCTTGACGACGCCGACCGCGACGAGTTCCTGAAGGACCTGGGCTTCGACGAACCGGGCCTCAACCGCGTGATTCGCGCCGGTTACCGGCTGCTCGGCCTGCAGACCTACTTCACGGCGGGCGAGAAGGAAGTCCGCGCGTGGCAGGTCCGCGCTGGCTCCACCGCGCCGCAGGCCGCGGGCGTGATCCATACCGACTTCGAGCGCGGCTTCATCCGTGCCGAAACGGTCGCCTACGACGACTACATCAAGTTCAAGGGCGAGCAGGGCGCGAAGGAAGCCGGCCGCCTGCGCCTGGAAGGCAAGGACTACCTCGTCAAGGAAGGCGACGTGCTGCACTTCCGCTTCAACGTCTGACCCCAAGCCCGTCGTGCCTGCGAAGGCAGGCACCCGGCGTCTTGGCGTCCGGAGGCACGTCGCCCAGCCGGCGATGAAGTCGCGTCTTCGCAGGAGCGACGGATGCTCAGAGGCCGGCGTCCTTCACGGCCTTCGCCAGCACCTCCCAGCCGGTGGGTCGCATGTGCATGCCGATCATCTTCAGGCCCGCCGTCGGAATCGGCGTCGCTTCGATCGAGCGCTTCGCCTCGAACAGCGCTTCCGGTTGAACCAATGCACCGTTCGGTCCCAGTGGCATCAGCATCTCGCCGGTGTGCAGCAGGTGCGCGTCGGCGATCCAGGTCATTTCCATGGGCTGTTCGCCCTGGCTGATGGGGTAGAGGACGATGGCGTTGTGCCCGTGTCCAATGGCGGTGGCTTTCGAGACCGGGCGGATGTCGGGGGGCGTCGGATGCAGGGCCAGCGCGTCGGGAAGGAGCGTGTGTGGCGCAGAGAGGATCTTCCGCACCGTCGCTTCGTTACGGTCGCGCACGTAGATTGGGATGCCGCGCGCGGCGTATTCGCGCACGCCGGCTACATGCCAGTAGAACGCCGTGGACGTGACCAGTGCCTTCACCGGCATGTGCGGGAAGCGGCGCGCCGCCTCGTCGAGGACCTTGCGCGAATATGCATCGGAAATGGGCGCGTCGAGGATCACCAGGCCATCGTCCTGGCGCACGATGGTGCTGAACCATGAGCCCGGAATCTGTACCACGTCGGGGGCGATTTCCGCGATGGGCGCGTGCGGGTCGGGCGCGAACCCGACGGGGTGTCCGAGGGCGAGATCGTCCACCGTCGTATGCACCGGCGTGGCGTCCGTCGCGGGCATGTCGAACGCCTTGCCGTCGAGGGTATCGTCCAGCTTCACGCCGGTGCGGATGCTCGTGCGCAGGAGCGTACCGTTGCGGTAAAGGTCGGATTGCACCGGGTAGCGCACCCCGCCGAAGACGGCGTAGTTCATGAGATCCACGCGGTCCCGGATGTCGCCCAGGGCGTTATAGGCGATGTCTTGTCCCGTCGCTCGGCGCAGTACCCGGGTGGTCTCGATGGCGCTCGGCAGGTCGGTGGTCGCGTCGATGAACAGCCGCACGGGATAAGGCCCCACGTGGAACGACACGACGTGCTGCGGGATGCCGTGGGGCGACGCGTCGGCTTCGCGGATGAGGTCTTTCGCCTTTTCGGCCGCCAGCAGGACGGCGACGGGTTCGTCCATGTTCCACGCCGGTGCGGCATCGAGGCGCGTGGTTCGCGGCGCTTGGCCGTTGAACACCATGTCGGTCCGTTCTTCGACAGGTGTCCTCAGGATTCGTGTATGCAGTGAGGCCGGTGCCGCGCCGGCGCCGACCTGGCTTTCGTCGGTAAGGCGCCTGCCGCCGCGCAGGTCGTCGATTTCCGTGGCGTTCGACGCCCCCTCGAACACGTACGGCGGGTCGGCGTGGTCGAACTCGACGATGTCCCAGTTCGCATTGATCGTCTCGGTACGCAGGCAGGCGGCGTCGTGCAGGTCGTGCTTCTGGCCCATGGCCTTGAGCGCGCGCTCGACCAGCGCGTGCGCGTCGACGTCTGCGGCGTGCGCGGGAGTCGTGAGCGCCACGGCGGCCGCGAGGACGGGGAAAAGCCTGAGAGGAGCAGGGAATCGCATGGACGGCCCTCGAAGGAAGATTCGGGGCGATTCTGCGGGACGATTCACGGACCGCCCCCGGAAAAGGGGCCAAAGTCATTTTTTCCGGGACGAGCGGCAACTGTGAGGGGTGGCCTGCGAAGCAGGGCTCTGCGCGGCTTTCCTTTCTTCAGCCGCCTGGCGCGGCTATCTGCCGCTGCATGTGATCGAGGTAATGATCGAGCTCGCCCACGTTGGCGAACACCTCGGCCACCGGCACCGCCTTCACGATGTCGAAAACCTTCTTCACCTGCGGCTGCGGATTGAGCAGCAGGGTGCGCCCATCGCGGTCGTGCAGCTGCCTGCGCAACTGGGCGAGGCTGCGGAGGCCGGCGCTGCTGATGTATTCCAGTGCCGACAGGTCGATCACCAGCGTGCCGCCGTTGTCGACGAGCGGCGTGATGTCGCGCAACGCCTCGTCGAAGGCCGCGTAAGTCGCCGCGTCGAGCCGGCCTTCCAGCCACACGGTGCTGCGGTCGGGACTGGGGCTTTCGCTGCGGACGATGAGGGTCATGTGGCGGGCTCGTCGGAAGGGTCGAAGCGGATGACGACACGGTTGCCGTGTGCGTCGCGTGCATAGTGGAAAGCGCTGGCGATGCTGCGGGCCAGGTGCAGGCCGAGACCGCCGATCTCGCGCCTGGCGATGTCGCCGGGCAGGTCGGGAGGTTCGTGTTGCAAGGGGTCGAAGGGCATGGCGTCGTCACGCAGTTCGAGATGGACCACGTCGGCCTCGACTTCGAGGCGGATATCGATGCTGCCGTCCCGGCCGTCGGGGTAGCCGTGGCGCACGGTGTTCACCAGCAGCTCCTCGAGCACCAGGCGAACGTCCGCGCGGCAGGAGGCGTCGACCTCGGCGCGGTCCAGTGCACCCTCGGCCCTGTCCAGCGCGAGGAACACGTCCTCGAGCCGGTTAGGAATGCGCAACCGCATCGAAGCGGACTCCCGCGGCACCGCTGTCGTGCCAGGTGAGCGCAAGCAGCGCGATATCGTCGTAGGCCGGTGCGCCATCGACATAGGCGTCGACGTCACCAAGAACCTTTTCCACGTAGGTTTCCGGCGTGGCGCCGTCCTCGATGCGCGAGACGCTGTCCAGGATGGCGTGCGTCCCGTACAGGCGCTGGTTGGCCGCATGCGCCTCGCTGACGCCGTCGGTGTACATGAGCACGGTGTCGCCCCCAAGCAACGTGAGTACGCGTACAGGGTAGCGCGCTTCGCGATCGAGGCCGAGTGCCGGGCCGGTTTCGACGTCGACGAGGGTCGCGCTGCCGCCTGCGTGGAGCACGGGCTGCTCGTGCCCGGCGCTGGCGAGCGAGAGGAGGCCGGTCTCGGTCTCCACGACGCCGCAGAGCAGGGTGACGAACATGCAGGTGTCGTTGCCCTTGCACAGTTCGCGATTGAGCGCGCCGAGGATTTCGCTGGGCGAACGCGCGTGGGTGGCGAGGGTGCGGGCGAGGGTGATGGTGCGCGCCATGAACAGCGCCGCCGGGATGCCCTTGTCGGAGACGTCGCCCACCATGACGCAGACATGCCGCGCGCCGAGCGTGAAATAGGTATACAGGTCCCCGCCCACGGCGCTTGCCGGACGCAGCGCGGCGTGGACCTCCACGCGGCCGTCGGCGGCGAGCCAGTGCGGTTCGGGGATCAGGGCGAGCTGGATCTGCCGGGCGATCTCCAGTTCGCTGGCCATGCGCTCCTGCTCGCGGGCGATCTGTTTGGCGCTGTCGATGTGGCCGGCGAGCTGGTGGCGCATCTGGTCGAAGGCCCGGGTCAGGCGGCCCACTTCGTCCTTGCGCCGGACCTTGGGCAGGGGGAAGTCCAAGTGCCCGCGCGCGACGTCTTCCGCGCGATCGGAAAGGATCGCCAGGGGTGCCATCAGCCGGCGGGTGATGGCGAGGGCAAGCAGCGACACGCCGGCGAGGGCCAGCAGGCCCAGGAGGATGTCCACGTAGTAGGTGTGGCGCAGGTCCGCGAGCACCTCGCGCTCGGGCATGGTGAGGCCGAAAGTCCACGTGGTGCCGGGAATCTTCACGAAATAGACCCAGACCGGCTCGCTGACCCGGCCGCCCATCTGGGGCGTGATCCGGACGGGATTGCGTCCCTCGGCGAGGGCCTGCCGGAACGGCTTGCTGCCGCGCGTGCCGACGTACGAGGTCCAGTCGTGGGCGAGGAAGATGCCGTCGGCGTCGACGACGAAGGCGGAAGCGTGGTCCGGCTTGTTCAGCTCGCCGAGCAGCTTCTGCAGCCAGTCGATGCTGATGGTGGCATCGGCCACGCCGACGACCGGCAGCTTCTGGCCCGGAATGGCTACCGAGTAGCCCACCAGCGTATCGCTGCGTCCTACCGAGTGGAACGGCGCCTGCCAGCAGCCGCGGTCGCAGTTGAGGCCGCGGACGAACCAGGGCGAGGTCCAGTAGACCTCGGGATCGTCCAGCCGACTGCCCATGCTGAGCCTGCCGTCGATGGCCCGCCGGGCCACCGGCGCGTCCGCCGGGCGTGGGGCGGCCGTGTCGCGGGGGATGAAGGCGGCCGTGATGTCCACGAGTTCGGGATTGACGGCGAGGGTGTCGCGGATGAGCGCCGGCGCCTCGTCGCGCCGCGTGGCGAGGATCCCGGCGAGGACCCGGGCGACCCGGGACACGTTGTCAAGGCGCCCCTGGATCCTCGTCGCGGCCCAGCCGGAGACGGCGGCCGCCTCGCGCTGGGTCTGGTCGAGGATCTGCTCGCGGGTATGCGTGAGCATCAGCCCCCCGGTCACGACCAGGACGAGCGCCGAACCCAGGAGCACGCTCAGGGCGAGGCGCGAGGCGACGCTGCGAAGGACCATCGGGGCACTCCCGTAGTTCGTGGCTCGAATCTATGCCGGCCCGGGCGACCCGACAAGCTGCCGGAACGTCATAATGAGACTTTCCCAGCAAGGTCACCCCATGCCCGGCACCCAGCGCGAAGTCGAATTCCGTTTCCTGGCCCAGCCCACCGATGTGAACTTCGGCGGCAAGGTTCACGGCGGCATGGTCATGAAATGGCTCGACCAGGCCGGTTACGCCTGCGCGGTGGGCTGGAGCGGGGCCTATTGCGTCACCGCCTCGGTGAGCGGCATCCAGTTCCTGGCGCCGATCCTGATCGGCGACCTGGTGACCGTGCGGGCGCGGCTGATCCATACCGGCACCTCCAGCATGCACCTCGCCGTGGACGTGCTGGCCCGCGACCTGCGCACGGGCGAGCAGCGCCTGGCCACCAGCTGCGTGATGGTCTTCGTGGCCCTGGACAAGCCCGATGGCGGCAAGCCCACCCCGGTGCCGCCGTGGAAGCCGGTCGAAGAGAAGGACCTGCGCCTGCAGGAGTACGCGATGAAGCTCATGGAAATGTCGCGCGCGATGGAACCGCTCGTGCTGGCGACGCGCGACGCCTGAACCTGTGGGAGTCGCTTCAGCGGCGAAAAGCCCACGGGGCGATGAGGCGGGAAATCACATGTGCAGAAGTTGTTGACAGCCCCACGGACGGCCGCGACAATAGGCGTTCTTTGTTGGAGGAATACCCAAGCGGCCAACGGGGGCAGACTGTAAATCTGCTGGCTTACGCCTTCGGTGGTTCGAATCCACCTTCCTCCACCAGACGAGTTCCGCGCAGTGCGGGAGTAGTTCAATGGTAGAACTTCAGCCTTCCAAGCTGATTGTGCGGGTTCGATTCCCGTCTCCCGCTCCATTGTTCATACGCGCGTTGCGTCACGTGCTCATGTAGCTCAGTCGGTAGAGCACTTCCTTGGTAAGGAAGAGGTCGCTGGTTCGATTCCAGTCATGAGCACCATCTTCGTCGTCCGCGGCGGTTCCTTTTTTACTATCTCATTGGCTCCAGCGGAGTTTAACGCTCATGGCAAAGGGTAAGTTCGAACGCACCAAGCCGCACGTCAACGTCGGCACCATCGGTCATGTCGATCACGGCAAGACCACGCTGACGGCCGCGCTGACGAAGGTCGGTGCCGAGCGCTTCGGTGGCGAATTCAAGGATTACAGCTCGATCGACGCGGCGCCGGAAGAGAAGGCGCGCGGCATCACGATCTCCACGGCCCACGTGGAATACGAATCGCCGAACCGTCACTACGGTCACGTCGATTGCCCGGGCCACGCCGACTACGTCAAGAACATGATCACCGGTGCCGCCCAGATGGACGGCGCGATCCTCGTGTGCTCGGCCGCTGACGGCCCGATGCCGCAGACCCGCGAGCACATCCTGCTCTCGCGTCAGGTCGGCGTGCCGTACATCGTGGTGTTCCTGAACAAGGCCGACATGGTCGACGACGCCGAGCTCCTCGAGCTCGTCGAGATGGAAGTCCGTGAACTGCTGTCGAAGTACGAGTTCCCGGGCGACGACACCCCGATCATCGCGGGTTCGGCCCGTCTCGCCCTCGAAGGCGACCAGTCCGACATCGGCGTGCCGGCGATCATCAAGCTCGTCGAAGCCCTCGACACCTGGATCCCGACGCCGGAGCGCGACATCGACAAGCCGTTCCTGCTGCCGGTCGAAGACGTGTTCTCGATTTCCGGTCGCGGTACCGTGCTGACCGGTCGCGTCGAGCGCGGCATCGTCAAGGTGGGCGACGCGGCGGAAGTCGTGGGCCTGCGCGACACCCAGACCACCACGGTCACGGGCGTCGAGATGTTCCGCAAGCTGCTCGACCAGGGTCAGGCCGGTGACAACGTCGGCGTGCTGGTCCGCGGTCTGAAGCGTGAAGACGTCGAGCGCGGCCAGGTGCTGGCCAAGCCGGGTTCGGTCACGCCGCACACCGAGTTCGAAGGCGAGGTTTACGTGCTGTCGAAGGACGAGGGTGGCCGTCATACCCCGTTCTTCAGCAACTACCGTCCGCAGTTCTACTTCCGCACCACCGACGTCACGGGCTCCATCAAGCTGCCGGAAGGCACCGAGATGGTGATGCCGGGCGACAACGTGAAGATCAGCGTCACGCTGGGCTTCCCGATCGCGATGGACGAAGGCCTGCGCTTCGCCATCCGTGAAGGTGGCCGCACCGTCGGCGCCGGCGTGGTCGCGAAGATCATCAAGTAAGAACGATGCCGGTCCCTCGGGGCCGGCAGCCGGTCGCGGGGCGGGCAGGTCATCGACCGCCCGCCTTCGCGGTTCCACTGTTTCACCTGTACGCCAGTAGCTCAATTGGCAGAGCAGCGGTCTCCAAAACCGCAGGTTGGGGGTTCGAGTCCCTCCTGGCGTGCCACTCCCGAGTCCGCATGAATACGAAGGCACAAGAAGCCAAGGGTATGGGCCCGGCCGATCTCGGCAAGCTGGCGCTTGCGCTGGTCGTGCTCGTCGCCGGCATCGTCGGTTTCTACTATTTCAGCGATAACCCCAACGTGCCGTCCTTCGCGCGCGTCGCGGGCGTCATCGCCGCCGTGGTGGCCGCTCTGGCCATTTCCGCCTTCACGGTTCCGGGTCGCAAGCTGCGCGGCTTCGTCGCGGAGTCGCAGTTCGAAATGCGCAAGGTCGTCTGGCCGACGCGCGACGAAACACTGAAGACCACCGGCGTCATCCTGGTGGTCGTGGTCATTCTTTCGCTGCTGATGGGCCTCATCGACTGGTTGTTGAAGTCGGTCGTGCTCGATTGGCTGCTTAAGCTCGGACATTGAGGTAAGGCATGAGCAAGCGCTGGTACGTGGTTCACGCCTATTCGGGGTTCGAGCAGCAGGTTCGCAAGGCCCTGGAAGAGCGCGTCAAGCGCGAGGGCATGGAGGAAAAGTTCGGTGAAATCCTGGTCCCGACCGAGGAAGTCATCGAGATGCGCGGCGGCCAGAAGCGCCGCAGCGAGCGCAAGTTCTTCCCCGGTTACGTCCTGGTCCAGATCGAGACCGATACGAGCGGCAAGACCCCTCGCATCGACGACGAATGCTGGCACCTGGTCAAGGAAACCCCGAAGGTCATGGGTTTCATCGGCGGCACCGCCGACCGTCCCCACCCGATCCGCGACAGCGAGGCCGATGCCATCCTGAGCCGCGTGCGCGAAGGTGTGGAGAAGCCCCGCCCCAAGGTCCTCTTCGAGCCGGGCGAGATGGTGCGCGTCACCGATGGTCCGTTCAACGACTTCAACGGCGTCGTCGAGGAAGTCAATTACGAAAAGAGCCGCCTGCGCGTCGCGGTGCTAATTTTCGGTCGTTCTACCCCGGTCGAGCTCGAATTCGGCCAGGTGGAGAAGGCCTGACGGCCCTCTGACCGGTCTGGCCGGTCCTCCGGCACACGGTTTGCATAGCCGGTGTGAGGAGCCTATAATGCCCGGTTCACGCTGGAGACTTGTGCTCCGGCGTGTCCGTGTTTCAGGGGTTCGCAGGCGCGGGCCCACCACACTCCAGGGACGGTCTACAGCGAGGAGCCGCAAGGCGCCAGCACTCGCGAGGAAAGATAAATGGCAAAGAAAGTCATCGGTTACATCAAGTTGCAGGTGAAGGCCGGCCAGGCCAACCCGTCGCCGCCGGTCGGTCCGGCGCTCGGTCAGCGCGGCCTGAACATCATGGAGTTCTGCAAGGCGTTCAATGCCGCCACGCAGAAGCTCGAGCCGGGTCTCCCGATCCCGGTCGTGATCACGGCCTACTCGGACCGTACCTTCACCTTCATCACGAAGACCCCGCCGGCCTCGATCCTTCTCAAGAAGATCACGGGCGTGGCCAAGGGCTCGCAGAAGCCGAACACCGACAAGGTGGGCAAGGTCACGCGCGCCCAGCTCGAGGACATCGCGAAGCAGAAGGAGCCGGATCTCACGGCTGCCGATCTCGATGCCGCCGTGCGCACGATCGCCGGCAGCGCGCGTTCCATGGGTCTGGTGGTGGAGGGTTAAGACATGGCAAAGCTCACCAAGCGTATGAAGGCCGCTTCGGCCGCCGTGCAGCCCGGCAAGACCTACGGTCTCGACGAGGCGCTGAAGATCGTCAAGGACAACGCCAAGGCGAAGTTCGCCGAGTCGGTGGACGTCTCCGTCCGCCTCGGCATCGATGCCAAGAAGTCCGACCAGGGCGTCCGTGGCTCCTCGCTGCTGCCGCACGGCACCGGCAAGACCGTTCGCGTGGCCGTGTTCGTGCCGCCGGGTGAGAAGGCCGACGCCGCCCTCGCCGCCGGCGCCGATGCCGTCGGCATGGACGACCTCGCCGAGAAGATGCAGGCGGGCGACCTGAACTACGGCCGCGTCATCGCCACGCCGGACGCCATGCGCGTCGTCGGTAAGCTCGGCCAGGTGCTCGGTCCCCGCGGCCTGATGCCGAACCCGAAGGACGGCTCGGTCACGGCCGACGTCGCCACGGCGGTGAAGAACGCCAAGGCCGGCCAGGTCAAGTTCCGCAACGACAAGGGCGGCATCATCCACGCCACCATCGGCAAGGCGAGCTTCGAAGCCGCCCAGCTGGCCGACAACCTCAATGCGCTGCTCGCCGATCTGCTGAAGGCCAAGCCGGCCGCGGCGAAGGGCCAGTACATCCAGAAGGTGTCGCTGTCGAGCACCATGGGCGTAGGCGTGCCGGTCGATACGTCCAGCGTGACCACCTCGGCCAAGTAAGTGTTACGACCCTCTGCCGGCGCAGCCGGCGGAGGGCACGTTTTTGAGGGCAGCCCCGGCAGCGGAAACGCGATCCGGGGCAGCCGTCAAAGACCGTAGGCGCGGAAAGCGCGCGACGACGACGGGCAGGGAGCTCGTGCTGGCAAGGAAACGCCGTCGTCGGCAGCGGATTCGCTTAATCGGAGGCCTGCATGGCTCCGGCCTGCGCAGATGGTGCAGCCCCTTCTGGCATTCGTTTCGAATCTGGAAAGGCCACCACCCCCCCCCCGGGATGTGAGCATCCCCGACGTCAGGACGATGTCGCCCAGGACCGCAAGCGGCAGGAGTCGTGAGCGGAGTTCAATTGGAGGAGTGCAATGGCTCTCAATCTGTCCCAGAAGCAAGAAGTAGTCGCCGAGCTGGCAGAAGTCGCCGCGAAGGCTCACTCCTTGGTCGCCGCCGAATACGCGGGCACCACGGTCTCCCAGATGACCGCGATGCGCAAGAAGGCCCGTGAGTCGGGCGTGTTCCTGAAAGTCGTCAAGAACACGCTCGCCGCCCGTGCCGTGGCCGGTACCGAATTCGAGGTCGTCAAGGACGCCCTGGTCGGTCCGCTGCTCTATGCGTTCTCGACCGAGGAACCGGGCGCCGCTGGCCGCCTGATCAAGGAATTCGCGAAGACCAACGACAAGCTCAAGCCGAAGGTCGTCTCCATCGAGGGCAAGCTGTTCGATGCCGCGCACGTCGACGTGCTCGCATCGCTGCCGACCCGCGAAGAGGCCCTGGCCATGCTGGCCCGCGTGCTGGCCGAGCCGGTCACGATGTTCGCCCGCGCCATCAAGGCCGTCGCGGACAAGCAGGGTGGTGGCGAAGTCGCCGCCGAAGCCCCGGCCGAAGCCTGATCTCGACTTTTTCTATTCGAAACCCCATTTCAGAAGGTAAGAAACAATGTCCACCCTGACCACCGAACAGATCGTTGAAGCCATCAAGGCCAAGTCCCTGACGGAAATCATGGAGCTGGTGAAGTCGATCGAAGACACCTTCGGCGTCTCCGCCGCCGCCCCGGTCGCCGTTGCTGGCCCGGCCGCTGCCGCCGGCCCGGCTGCCGAAGCGCAGACCGAGTTCGACGTGATCCTGAAGTCCGCCGGCGACAAGAAGGTCGACGTGATCAAGGCCGTCCGCGCCATCACCGGCCTGGGCCTGAAGGAAGCCAAGGACCTCACCGAGGCCGGTGGCGTCGTGAAGGAAGCGGCTTCGAAGGAAGATGCCGAGAAGTTCAAGAAGGACCTCGAAGCTGCCGGCGCCACGGTCGAACTCAAGTAATCGGCGCCTTGCGCGCCAGCTGTTCGACATAGCGTCAAGCGAGCCTGGGGGCGTAAGCCCCCGGGCTTTGGCCGTTCCACAGGCCATGTTCCACGTTCCATGCTCCGTCCCGTCGGAAATGGGACATCGGGAGTCGAGGGCAGATCTTGCCCTGCGGTACGAATCCCGATCTCCGATTTTCGATTTACCCGTTCTTTGATCGACCCATTACCGAGGCGGTACCCACCATGACCTACTCGTTTACCGAGAAGAAGCGCATCCGTAAGGACTTCGGCAAGCGGCCCCCCGTGCTGGGCGTGCCCAACCTGCTGACGATCCAGACCGACTCGTACAAGGAATTCCTGCAGGAGCAGGTGAACCCCAAGGCGCGCGAGGACAAGGGCCTGCACGCCGCGCTGAAGTCGGTGTTCCCGATTTCCAGCTACTCCGGCAACGCCGCCCTCGAATACGTTGACTACCGGCTCGGCGAGCCGGCGTTCGACGAGCGCGAGTGCCGCAACCGCGGCATGACGTTCGGCGCGCCGCTGCGCACCACCGTCCGCCTGGTCATCTACGACAAGGACAGCCCGGCCTCGAAGAAGGCCGTGAAGTACGTGAAGGAGCAGGAGGTCTACATGGGCGAGATCCCGCTCATGACCGAGACCGGCACCTTCATCATCAACGGCACCGAGCGCGTCATCGTCTCGCAGCTGCACCGTTCGCCGGGCGTGTTCTTCGACCACGACCGCGGCAAGACGCACAGCTCGGGCAAGCTGCTGTTTTCGGCCCGCGTCATTCCTTACCGCGGCTCGTGGCTCGACTTCGAGTTCGATCCGAAGGACGCGCTGTTCACCCGTATCGACCGTCGCCGCAAGCTGCCGGTGACGGTGCTGCTGCGCGCGCTCGGTTATACGAACGAGGAGATGCTGAGCATCTTCTTCGAGCACAACGTGTTCCACCTGGGCAAGAAGGGTGGGGTCACGCTCGACCTCGTCGCCGAGCGCCTGCGCGGTGAAACCCTCTCGTTCGACCTCGTGGTCGACGGCAAGGTGCTGGTCGAGGCCGGCAAGCGCATCACCGCGCGTCACGTGCGCCAGCTCGCCAACGAGAAGATCGCCACGCTCGAAGTGCCGGACGACTATCCGGTGGGCCGCATCGTCGCGATCGACATGGTCGACAAGGACACCGGCGAGATCATCGCCGCGGCCAACGACGAACTGACCCTCGAGCACCTCGAGCGCTTCCGCAAGGCGGGCATCGAGACGGTGCCGACGCTCTACGTGAACGACCTCGACCGCGGCGCGTACATCTCGCACACGCTGCGCATCGACAACACGCGCACGCAGCTCGAGGCCCTGGTCGAGATCTACCGGATGATGCGTCCGGGCGAGCCGCCGACCAAGGACGCCGCGCAGAACCTGTTCTTCAACCTGTTCTTCACCTTCGACCGCTACGACCTCTCGGCCGTCGGCCGCATGAAGTTCAACCGCCGCGTCGGTCGCAAGGACGTGGTCGGCCCGGGCGTGCTGTACGACCACAAGTACTTCGCCGAGCGCAAGGAAGAGGAGGCCCAGCGCCTCGTCGCCGAGCAGGGCGAGACGTCGGACATCCTCGACGTGCTGCGCGTGCTGATCGACATCCGCAACGGCACCGGCACGGTCGACGACATCGACCACCTGGGTAACCGCCGCGTGCGTTCGGTCGGCGAAATGGCGGAGAACACCTTCCGCATCGGTCTCGTCCGCGTCGAGCGCGCGGTTCGCGAGCGCCTGTCGCTGGCCGAATCCGAGGGCCTGACGCCGCAGGAACTGATCAACGCCAAGCCGGTCGCGGCGGCGGTGAAGGAGTTCTTCGGCTCCTCGCAGCTCTCGCAGTTCATGGACCAGAACAACCCGCTGTCCGAAGTGACCCACAAGCGCCGCGTGTCGGCGCTCGGACCGGGCGGCCTGACCCGCGAGCGCGCCGGCTTCGAAGTGCGCGACGTGCATCCGACCCACTACGGCCGCGTCTGCACCATCGAAACCCCGGAAGGCCCGAACATCGGCCTGATCAACTCGCTGGCCGTGTACGCCCGCACCAACGCCTACGGCTTCCTCGAGACGCCGTACCGCAAGGTCGAGAACGGCAAGGTCACCGACAAGGTCGACTACCTCTCCGCGATCGAAGAGGGCGACCACGTCATCGCGCAGGCGAACTCGCCGCTCACGAAGGACGGCAAGTTCATCGAAGACTTCGTGTCCTGCCGCTTCCGTGGCGAATCGGAGCTGCGTCCGTCGTCCGAGATCAACTACATGGACGTCTCGCCGATGCAGACCGTGTCCGTGGCGGCGGCGCTCGTGCCGTTCCTCGAGCACGACGACGCGAACCGCGCGCTCATGGGCGCGAACATGCAGCGCCAGGCCGTCCCGACCCTGCGCAGCCAGAAGCCGCTCGTCGGCACCGGCATCGAGCGCGCCGTGGCGCGCGACTCGGGCGTGACCGTGTCGGCCCGCCGCGGCGGCGTCATCGACCAGGTGGACGCGGCGCGCATCGTCGTGCGCGTGAACGAGAACGAGGTCGGCGACGATGACGCCGGCGTCGATATCTACACGCTCACGAAGTACACCCGCTCCAACCAGAACACCAACCTCAACCAGCGCCCGCTGGTGAACGTGGGCGACGTGGTGGCGGTGGGCGACACGCTGGCGGACGGTTCCTCGACCGACCTCGGCGAGCTCGCGCTCGGCCAGAACATGCTCGTCGCGTTCATGCCGTGGAACGGCTACAACTTCGAAGACTCGATCCTGATCTCCGAACGCGTGGTGCAGGAAGACCGCTACACCTCGATCCACATCGAGGAACTGACCTGCATCGCCCGCGACACCAAGCTCGGTGCCGAGGAAATCACGGCCGACATCCCGAACGTGGGCGAGCAGGCGCTCGCGCGCCTCGACGAGTCCGGCATCGTGTACATCGGTGCGGAAGTGAAGGCCGGCGACATCCTCGTGGGCAAGGTCACGCCGAAGGGCGAGAGCCAGCTCACGCCGGAAGAAAAGCTGCTCCGCGCGATCTTCGGCGAGAAGGCGTCCGACGTGAAGGACAGCTCGCTGCGCGTGCCCCCGGGCATGGACGGCAACGTCATCGACGTGCAGGTCTTCACCCGCGACGGCATCGAGAAGGACAAGCGTGCCAAGCAGATCGAAGAGACCGAGCTGAAGCGGATCCGCAAGGACCTCGACGACCAGTTCCGCATCCTCGAGGGCGCGATCTACGCCCGCATGCGCTCGCAGCTCGTCGGCAAGACCGCCATGAGCGGCCCGGCCGGCCTGAAGCGTGGCGCCACCATCGACGACGCGTACCTGGACGGCCTGAAGAAGGACGACTGGTTCAAGATCAACGTCAAGGAAGAGGAAGTCTCCGAGTTCCTCGAGCGCGCGGCCGAGCAGGTCAAGCGCCACAAGGAGAACTTCGACAAGCGCTTCAAGGAGAAGCAGGGCAAGATCACCCAGGGCGACGACCTCGCGCCGGGCGTGCTCAAGATGGTCAAGGTCTACCTGGCCGTCAAGCGCCGCATCCAGCCGGGCGACAAGATGGCCGGCCGCCACGGCAACAAGGGTGTCGTGTCGATGATCGTGCCGGTCGAGGACATGCCGTTCTCCGCCGACGGCCGTCCGGTCGACATCGTGCTGAACCCGCTGGGCGTGCCTTCGCGTATGAACATCGGCCAGATCCTCGAGGTCCACCTCGGCTGGGCCGCGAAGGGCCTGGGTCACAAGATCGAAGCCATGATCGAGGCCAACGAGCGTCCGGCGAAGCTGCGCGAGTTCCTGGACGAGGTCTACAACCACGGCAACGCCGGTGCGGAAGGCGCGGTGCGTCACGTCGACCTCAAGTCGATGTCCGACCAGGAAATCGTCGCCCTGGCGAACAACCTCCGCGACGGCGTGCCGATGGCGACGCCGGTATTCGACGGTGCCGAGGAGTCCGAGATCAAGCACATGCTGAAGCTCGCCGGCCTGCCGGAATCCGGCCAGACCGTGCTCTTCGACGGCCGTACCGGCGAGGCGTTCGATCGCCCGGTCACCGTCGGCTACATGCACATGCTGAAGCTGAACCACCTCGTCGACGACAAGATGCACGCGCGTTCGACGGGTCCGTACTCGCTCGTCACCCAGCAGCCGCTGGGCGGCAAGGCGCAGTTCGGCGGCCAGCGCTTCGGCGAAATGGAAGTCTGGGCGCTCGAAGCCTATGGCGCGGCGTACACCCTGCAGGAAATGCTGACCGTCAAGTCGGACGACGTACAGGGCCGCAACCAGATGTACAAGAACATTGTGGACGGCAACCACGAAATGGCCGCGGGCATGCCGGAATCCTTCAACGTACTCGTGAAGGAAATCCGCTCGCTCGGCATCGACATCGAACTCGAAGAGATCAAGTGATCGTCGCGGCTACCGGAGATTACGCATGAAAGACCTGCTCAATCTGTTCAACCAGCAGCGACAGACGCTGGATTTCGACGCGATCAAGATCGCTCTGGCTTCGCCGGAGCTGATCCGTTCGTGGTCGTACGGCGAAGTGAAGAAGCCGGAAACCATCAACTACCGCACGTTCAAGCCTGAGCGTGACGGTCTGTTCTGCGCGGCCATTTTCGGTCCGATCAAGGACTACGAATGCCTGTGCGGCAAGTACAAGCGCATGAAGCATCGCGGCGTGGTCTGCGAGAAGTGCGGCACCGAGGTCACCCTGGCCAAGGTCCGTCGCGAGCGCATGGGCCACATCGAACTGGCCAGCCCCACCGCGCACATCTGGTTCCTGAAGTCGCTGCCCTCGCGCATCGGTCTCATGCTGGACATGACCCTGCGCGACATCGAGCGCATCCTGTACTTCGAGGCCTTCGTGGTCATCGATCCGGGCCTGACCGCGCTCGAGCGCGGCCAGCTGCTCAGCGAAGACCAGTACCTGGAAGCCACCGAGGAGCACGGTGACGAGTTCGACGCCCGCATGGGTGCCGAGGCCGTCTACGAGCTGCTGAAGAGCCTCGACCTGCCGGGCGAAGTCATTCGCCTCAAGGAAGAGATCTCGTCGACGAATTCCGAGACCAAGCTGAAGCGCCTCACCAAGCGCGTGAAGCTGATCGAGGCGTTCCTCGAGTCGGGCAACAAGCCGGAGTGGATGGTCATGACCGTCCTGCCGGTGCTGCCGCCCGACCTGCGTCCGCTGGTTCCGCTGGACGGCGGCCGCTTCGCGACCTCCGACCTCAACGACCTGTACCGCCGCGTCATCAACCGCAACAACCGCCTGAAGCGCCTGCTCGAACTCGCCGCGCCCGACATCATCGTGCGCAACGAGAAGCGCATGCTGCAGGAATCGGTCGATGCACTGCTCGACAACGGCCGCCGTGGCCGTGCCATCACCGGCACGAACAAGCGCGCGCTGAAGTCGCTGGCGGACATGATCAAGGGCAAGCAGGGCCGCTTCCGCCAGAACCTGCTCGGCAAGCGCGTCGACTACTCGGGCCGTTCGGTCATCGTGGTCGGCCCGACGCTGCGCCTGCACCAGTGCGGCCTGCCGAAGAAGATGGCGCTCGAGCTGTTCAAGCCCTTCATCTTCGCCAAGCTGCAGGCCCGTGGCGAAGCCACGACCATCAAGGCCGCGAAGAAGCTCGTCGAGCGCGAGGAAGCGCAGGTCTGGGACATCCTCGAGGACGTGATCCGCGAGCACCCGGTCATGCTCAACCGTGCGCCGACGCTGCATCGCCTGGGCATCCAGGCGTTCGAGCCGGTGCTCATCGAAGGCAAGGCGATCCAGCTGCATCCGCTCGTGTGTACGGCGTTCAACGCCGACTTCGACGGTGACCAGATGGCTGTGCACGTGCCGCTGTCGATCGAGGCGCAGCTCGAAGCCCGCGCCCTGATGATGTCGTCGAACAACATCCTGTCGCCGGCGAACGGCGAGCCGATCATCGTGCCGTCCCAGGACGTCGTGCTCGGCCTGTACTACATGACCCGCGAGCTGATCAACGCGAAGGGCGCCGGCATGGTGTTCGCGAACATCGGCGAGGTGCGTCGTGCGTACGACAACCGCGCGGTCGAGCTGCACGCCAAGGTGAAGGTGCGCGTGCGCAGCGTGGAAACCGTCGATGGTGAGCGCGTCGAGCGTCACCCCCTCGTGGACACCACGGTGGGCCGTGCCCTGCTGGCCGAGATCATCCCGGAGGGCCTGCCGTTCGCGCTGGTCAACACCGAGCTGACCAAGAAGAACATCTCGCGCCTGATCAACCAGAGCTACCGCCTGCTCGGCCTGAAGGAATCGGTCGTGTTCGCGGACAAGCTGATGTACACCGGCTTCCGTTTCGCGACGCGTGCCGGTATCTCCATCGGCATCGACGACATGAAGATCCCCGCCGAGAAGAAGGGAATCCTCGAGGAAGCGGAGAAGGAGGTCGTCGAGATCCAGGAGCAGTACCAGTCGGGTCTGGTCACCGCCGGCGAGCGCTACAACAAGGTGGTCGACATCTGGTCGCGTACCAATGAACTGGTCGCGAAGGCGATGATCGACGGCATCGGTACCGAGAAGGTCACCGACGCCGACGGCAACGTGGTCAACCAGAAGTCGATGAACTCGCTGTACATCATGGCCGACTCCGGCGCCCGCGGCAGCGCGGCCCAGATTCGCCAGCTGGCGGGTATGCGCGGCCTGATGGCCCGTCCGGACGGCTCGATCATCGAGACGCCCATCAAGGCGAACTTCCGCGAGGGCCTGAACGTCCTGCAGTACTTCAACTCGACCCACGGCGCCCGCAAGGGTCTCGCGGATACCGCGCTGAAGACGGCGAACTCCGGCTACCTGACCCGTCGTCTCGTCGACGTGGCGCAGGACGTCGTCATCACCGAGCACGATTGCGGCACGGAAGACGGCGTCCTGATGTCCCCGATCGTGGAAGGCGGCGACGTGGTCGAACCGCTGCGCGAGCGTGTGCTCGGCCGCGTGGTGGTCGAGGACGTCTACGCTCCTGGCGACGACGACCAGCCGATCGTCACGCGCGACACCCTGCTCGACGAATACCTGGTCGACAAGCTCGACAAGGGCGGCGTGCAGCTGATCAAGGTGCGTTCGCCCATCACCTGCCGTGCCAGCCACGGCGTGTGCGCCCTGTGCTACGGCCGCGACCTGGCCCGTGGCCACCTCGTCAACATGGGCGAGGCGGTGGGCGTGGTGGCGGCGCAGTCGATCGGCGAGCCGGGTACCCAGCTGACGATGCGTACCTTCCACATCGGCGGCGCGGCATCCCGTGCGGCCGCCGTGGACAACGTCACGGTCCGGACCACCGGTGCGCTGAAGTTCAACAACCTGAAGTCGGTCGAGCACGCCCAGGGCCACCTGGTCGCGGTCTCGCGTTCGGGCGAAGTGAGCGTCATCGATGCCAACGGCCGCGAGCGCGAGCGTTACAAGGTGCCTTACGGCGCGACGATCACGGTGAAAGACGGCGACCCGGTCAAGGCCGGCCAGACCGTCGCGAACTGGGATCCGCACACCCACCCGATCGTCACGGAAGTGGCCGGCGTGGTCCGCTTCATCGACTTCATCGATGGCGTGACCGTGCAGTCGCAGACGGACGAGCTCACCGGCCTCGAGTCGGCGGTGGTCACCGATCCGAAGCGTCGCGGCACGCAGGCCAAGGACCTGCGTCCGATCGTCCGCCTGGAAGACAGCAAGGGCCGTGAGCTCAAGCTGCCGGGCACCGACATCGCGGCCCAGTACTTCCTGCCGGCCGGCGCCATCGTGTCGATCCAGAACGGGGCCGAAGTGGGCGTGGGCGACGTGGTTGCCCGTATCCCGCAGGAAACCTCGAAGACCCGCGACATCACCGGCGGTCTGCCGCGCGTGGCCGACCTGTTCGAAGCCCGCAAGCCGAAGGAGCCGGCCATCCTCGCGGAGCGCTCGGGCATCGTCAGCTTCGGCAAGGACACCAAGGGCAAGCAGCGCCTGATCATCAAGGACGCGGACGGCAACGAGCACGAAGAGCTGATTCCGAAGTGGCGTCAGGTCATCGTGTTCGAGGGCGAGCACGTGGAGAAGGGCGAAACCGTCGTCGACGGCGAGCCGAATCCGCACGACATCCTGCGCCTGCTGGGTGTCGAGCCGCTGGCCTCGTACCTGGTGAAGGAAATCCAGGACGTGTACCGCCTGCAGGGCGTGAAGATCAACGATAAGCACATCGAAGCGATCATTCGCCAGATGCTCCGCAAGGTCGAGATCACCGAGCCCGGCGACAGCACGTACCTCCGCGGCGAGCAGGTCGAGCGCGTCCGGATCAACGAGGAGAACGATCGCGCCGAGGCCCGGGGCGAGCGTCGCGCCGAGTTCGAATCGGTCCTGCTGGGCATCACCAAGGCGTCGCTGGCCACGGAGTCGTTCATCTCGGCGGCCTCGTTCCAGGAGACCACCCGCGTCCTCACCGAGGCGGCGGTCCGGGGCACCCGCGACACGTTGCGGGGCCTGAAGGAAAATGTTATTGTTGGACGGCTAATCCCTGCGGGTACGGGTCTGGCATACCACGCTTCGCGTCGTAGCCAGGGCGGCCTGACGGCCTCGGAGCTCGAAACCCTCTCGGGTTCGGCACCGGCCGTCACGTTCGAAGAGGCTCCCGCCGGGTCCAACGATAGCGCCGAGTAAGGCCCGTATTCGGGTTTTGCTCGTACATACGAAATGAGGCGCACGGAAGCGCCTCGTGTTCGGATTCAGGGACGATGGGCGCAGCCCGCTTCGCGGGCGACGCACGTCAACAACGCTTCTCTGGCGGGCCGATCTATCGGTCTGCCTTTATGTTTCTCAGGAATAGCTTCGCATGACGACAGTCAACCAGTTGGTGCGCAAATCCCGCAGCCCGAAGGCGTACAAGAGCGCCTCGCCGGCCCTGCAGAGCAGCCCGCAGCGCCGCGGGGTGTGCACGCGCGTTTATACGACCACTCCGAAGAAGCCGAACTCGGCCCTGCGTAAGGTTGCCAAGGTGCGCCTGACCAACGGTTTCGAAGTCATCAGCTACATCGGTGGCGAAGGTCACAATCTGCAGGAGCACTCGGTGGTCCTGATCCGCGGCGGTCGCGTCAAGGATCTCCCCGGTGTGCGTTACCACACGGTTCGCGGCAGTCTCGACTGCGCCGGCGTGACCAAGCGTCGCAAGTCGCGCTCGAAGTACGGCGCCAAGCGCCCGAAGAGCTGAGAAAGGACAAGAAACTATGTCGCGTAAAGGTTCCCATCCCGCCCGTGTCGTCCTCCCGGACCCGAAGCACGGAAGCCAGCTGATCGCCCGCTTCATCAACATGGTGATGAAGTCCGGCAAGAAGTCCGTCGCCGAATCGATCGTCTACGGCGCGCTGCAGCACATCAGCGAAAAGCACGCCGAGCCGGTGCAGCTCGTCGAGAAGGCCCTGGGCAACATCGCCCCGGCCGTCGAGGTGAAGTCGCGCCGCGTGGGCGGTGCCACCTACCAGGTGCCGGTCGAAGTCCGTCCGGGCCGCCGCATGGCCCTGGCCATGCGCTGGGTGATCGATGCAGCGCGCAAGCGCGGCGAGACGTCCATGCCGCGCAAGCTGGCAGCCGAACTGCTCGAGGCCTCGGAGTCCCGTGGCGGCGCCGTCAAGAAGCGCGAAGAAACGCATCGCATGGCAGAGGCCAACAAGGCCTTCTCGCATTACCGCTGGTAATTACAGCTTCAGATTGAGGAAAGACCGTGGCACGCACCACTCCCATCGAGCGCTACCGCAACTTCGGCATCATGGCCCACATCGATGCCGGCAAGACCACGACCACGGAGCGCATCCTGTTCTACACCGGCGTCAGTCATAAGATTGGCGAGGTGCACGACGGTGCGGCGACGATGGACTGGATGGAGCAGGAGCAGGAGCGCGGCATCACCATCACTTCCGCCGCCACCACGGCGTTCTGGAAGGGCATGGATCGCTCGCTGCCCGAGCACCGCTTCAACATCATCGACACCCCGGGACACGTCGACTTCACCATCGAAGTGGAGCGCTCGCTCCGCGTGCTCGACGGTGCGGTGTTCGTGCTCTGCGCCGTGGGTGGCGTGCAGCCGCAGTCGGAAACCGTGTGGCGTCAGGCCAACCGGTACAAGGTTCCGCGCCTCGCGTTCGTCAACAAGATGGACCGCACCGGCGCGAACTTCTACAAGGTCGTCGACCAGCTGAAGGCCCGCCTCGCCGCCAACCCGGTGCCGATGCAGGTGCCGATCGGTGCCGAAGACAACTTCGAAGGTGTCGTCGACCTCCTCAAGATGAAGGCCATCAAGTGGGACATGGAGTCCCAGGGCATGAAGTTCGAATACGTCGACATCCCGGCGGAACTGCAGGCCAAGGCCGAGGAAGGCCGTACCGCCATGATCGAAGCCGCGGCGGAAGCCACGGAAGAGATGATGGACAAGTACCTGGGCGGCGAAGAGCTGACCGAGGCGGAGATCATCGAAGGCCTGCGCCTGCGCACGCTGAAGAGCGAGATCATTCCGGTCTACTGCGGTACCGCGTTCAAGAACAAGGGCGTCCAGGCGATGCTCGACGCGGTCGTCAACCTGCTCCCGTCGCCGGTCGACCGTCCGCCGGTCGAGGGCGTGAACGAAGACGAGCAGCCGGATACCCGTCCGGCCAAGGACGACGCTCCGTTCTCGGCGCTCGCGTTCAAGATCATGACCGACCCGTTCGTCGGCGCCCTGACGTTCTTCCGTGTCTATTCGGGCACGCTGAACGCCGGTGACCAGGTGTACAACCCGGTCAAGTCGAAGAAGGAGCGCATCGGCCGCATCCTGCAGATGCACGCCAACGAGCGTCACGAACTGAAGGAAGTCCGCGCCGGCGATATCGCCGCGGCGGTCGGCCTGAAGGACGTCACGACCGGTGACACGCTGTGCGCGCAGGACCACATCATCACCCTCGAGCGCATGTCGTTCCCGGAGCCGGTGATCTCGATGGCGGTCGAGCCGAAGACCAAGTCGGACCAGGAAAAGATGGGCATCGCCCTCGGCCGTCTGGCCGCGGAAGATCCGTCGTTCCGCGTCCGTACGGACGAAGAGTCGGGCCAGACGATCATCTCGGGCATGGGCGAGCTCCACCTGGACATCCTGGTGGACCGCATGAAGCGCGAGTTCAACGTCGAAGCCAACGTCGGCAAGCCGCAGGTGGCCTACCGCGAAACGATCCAGGCCTCGGACGTCAAGTCGGACTACAAGCACGCCAAGCAGTCGGGCGGTAAGGGCCAGTACGGTCACGTCGTGATCGAGATGTCCCCGATCTCCGACGCCGACCGTGCCGACGAGAAGATCGCCGCGATGATCAAGGACGACTTCCTGTTCATCAACGACATCACGGGCGGCGTGATTCCGAAGGAATTCATCCCGTCGGTCGAAAAGGGCCTGCGCGAGACGATTACCGCCGGTCCGCTGGCCGGGTTCCCGGTCGTGGGCGTGAAGGTCAAGCTCGTTTTCGGTTCGTACCACGACGTCGACTCGTCGGAAATGGCGTTCAAGCTGGCCGCCTCGATGGCGTTCAAGCAGGGCTTCTCGAAGGCGAACCCGGTGCTGCTCGAGCCGATCATGAAGGTCGAAGTCGTCACGCCGGAAGACTACGTCGGTGACGTCATGGGCGATATCAGCCGCCGTCGCGGCATGCTGACCGGCCAGGAAGAGACCCCGTCGGGCAAGACCGTCAACGCGATGATTCCGCTGGGCGAAATGTTCGGTTACGCGACCTCGCTGCGTTCGCAGACCCAGGGCCGCGCCACGTTCACGATGGAATTCGACCATTACGAACCGGCACCGAAGAACATCGCCGACGAGGTCATGAAGAAGTCCTGATAAGGGCTTCTTCTTCAAACAACAAAACGTTCTTTTTAGAGGTTCAGAGTCATGGCAAAGGGTAAGTTCGAGCGCACCAAGCCGCACGTCAACGTCGGCACCATCGGTCACGTCGATCACGGCAAGACCACGCTGACGGCCGCGCTGACGAAGGTCGGTGCGGAGCGCTTCGGTGGCGAATTCAAGGGTTACGACCAGATCGACGCGGCGCCGGAAGAGAAGGCGCGCGGCATCACGATCTCCACGGCCCACGTGGAATATGAATCGGCCACCCGCCACTACGCCCACGTCGATTGCCCGGGCCACGCCGACTACGTCAAGAACATGATCACCGGTGCCGCCCAGATGGACGGCGCGATCCTGGTGTGCTCGGCCGCCGACGGCCCGATGCCGCAGACCCGCGAGCACATCCTGCTCTCGCGTCAGGTCGGCGTGCCGTACATCGTCGTGTTCCTGAACAAGGCCGACATGGTCGACGACGCCGAGCTCATGGAGCTCGTCGAGATGGAAGTCCGTGAACTGCTGTCGAAGTACGAGTTCCCGGGCGACGACACCCCGATCATCAAGGGTTCGGCCCGCCTGGCGCTGGAAGGCGACCAGTCCGAGATCGGCGTGCCGGCGATCCTCAACCTCGTCGACGCCCTCGACAGCTACATCCCGACGCCGGAGCGCGACGTCGACAAGGCGTTCCTGATGCCGGTCGAAGACGTGTTCTCGATCTCGGGCCGCGGTACCGTCGTTACGGGCCGTATCGAGCGCGGCATCATCAAGGTCGGTGACGAAGTCGAAGTCGTCGGCATCCGCGACACCCAGAAGACCACGGTCACGGGCGTCGAGATGTTCCGCAAGCTGCTCGACCAGGGTCAGGCGGGCGACAACGCCGGTCTGCTGCTCCGCGGCCTGAAGCGCGACGACGTCGAGCGCGGCCAGGTGCTGGCCAAGCCGGGCACGATCAAGCCGCACACCAAGTTCGAAGCGGAAGTGTACGTGCTGTCGAAGGACGAGGGCGGCCGCCACACCCCGTTCTTCAACAACTACCGTCCGCAGTTCTACTTCCGCACCACGGACGTCACGGGCGCCATCAAGCTGCCGGAAGGCGTCGAGATGGTGATGCCCGGCGACAACGTGAAGATGGAAGTCACCCTGATCCACCCGATCGCGATGGACGAAGGCCTGCGCTTCGCCATCCGCGAAGGCGGCCGCACCGTCGGCGCCGGCGTGGTGGCGAAGGTCACCGCGTAAGCAAGATCTCCCTTCGGGGAAGACGAGAGGCGGGGACGAAAGTCCTCGCCTCTTTTTTTGCGTGCACGTCGTCCCTGCGAAGGGCAGGGACCCAGCGACGTCGGCGTACGAGGATGCAGCGTGTGCCACTTTCGTCGCTAAATCGTCTCTGGTCGTCATGGCGAGCGACCGCAGACGAAGATGGTTAACACTGGCAGGCGCAGCTGGTACCTACGCGTACGCTATAGCGATGTCGGCAAGCATCAGGAACAACTATATGACCTGTGGCCGGCGCCCCGACCAGGTGGCGCTCCGAGCAGGGGCAGCACCCCGGGAGGCTGGAAAAGGTGTACCCGTTTCGGGTATAGTTCGGAGGCCGAGATGGCGTGCATCCTCAAGCGCAGGGATTTTGCGCGATGGCAGGCGGGCGAGAGACTGCCCAATGCCGCTTTGTGCAAGGCAGTTTGGGAGATGGAACGTGGCTTGGTTGACGCGGACTTAGGCGGCCTCCTCTACAAGAGACGGGTCGCTCGCCCGGGCAGCGGTAAGAGCGGTGGTTACCGCACGTTGCTATCGGCCGGGATTGGTAGCCGCTACGTATTCCTGCATGGGTTCCCCAAGAGTGACAAGGCGACCATCGCGCAGGACGAGAAAAAGGCGCTGCAATTCGCCGGCAAGGTGTTCCTGGAGCTGTCTGTAGAGGCTTTGTCGAACGCCTTGCGGTCGGGCGTGTTATTGGAGGTGCATTGTGAGCAAGATCATTGAATCCCTTCGTGGCGATCTGGCTGCGCTCCACGTCGCGGGAGCGATCGGAAAGGTGACGATGCGCGAGTTCGACGCGATCTGCCCGCCGCCGGTGCGGGGGTTCAGTGCTGCCGACATCAGGCGCCTGCGCGAAGCCTTGAAGTTCAGCCAGCCGGTGTTCGCTCTTCATTTGCACACGTCAGCCTCGACGGTGCGCAAGTGGGAACAGGGAGAGACCCATCCCACGGGGCCGGCTCTCAAGCTGCTCAACGTCATCGCCGACAAGGGTCTGCAGGCCATCATCTGACGCCTGACATGCTGCCGCTTGTTGCTCTCCGAACCGGTCACCTCAGTATTGGGTGAGGTGGAGGGGCACACCCCAGCGCCTCCAGCGGCAGGCTTCAAGGTATTCCTCGAAACGCGACGGCGCAGCCGAGCCCTGATAAGGCCTTCCATTCCTCCTTCGGCCCGGCTATACTCCGCTGGCTAAGACTCCCGGGCGCCCCCATAAGGCACCGGACCACGCGAAATGAGGCGCACGGAATGTGCTTCGAGTTCGCCGGCAAGGACGCCGAATAGGGTAGCAACGGGCCACGGGGCGCGAGCTCTGTTGACCCATCTTGTTGCGTATTCTATACTTTTCTGTCTGGGCAGGCCGTTATTGCGGTCTGCCCGACTTTTTCGGGTCGTTCCGGGTGGCATCTGCCGCTCCAGGGCGGCCCGTTGCGGTACCCGTAGTTAGCAATCTGGGTTGTGCGGGGTGGCGAGAAGCCCCTCCGAATCACAAGAACGTTCTTTCGATAACAGGACACGGTTTTATGGCGAACCAAAAGATTCGCATCCGGCTCAAGGCGTTCGATCATCGTCTGATCGACCGTTCGGCCAGCGAAATCGTCGAGACGGCCAAGCGCACCGGCGCCACGGTCCTCGGCCCGATCCCGCTGCCGACCAAGATCGAGCGCTACACCATTCTGGTGTCGCCGCACGTCGACAAAGATGCCCGCGACCAGTACGAGACCCGTACCCACAAGCGCGTTCTGGACATCGTCGACCCCAACGACAAGACCGTGGACGCGCTCATGAAGCTCGATCTCGCCGCCGGCGTCGACGTGCAGATCAAGCTCGGTTGAGCGGACTAAAGGATACGAAGATGAGTATCGGACTGGTTGGCCGCAAGTGCGGCATGAGCCGGCTCTTCACCGAAGACGGCCGCTCGATTCCGGTGACGCTGATTGAAGCGACCCCGAATCGCGTGACGCAGGTGAAGACCGAAGAGAACGACGGCTACAGCGCGGTGCAGGTCACGGCTGGCGCGAAGCGCGCCTCGCTGCTGACGGCTCCCGCGAAGGGCCATTACGCGAAGGCCAAGGTTGAGCCGGGTCGCGGTCTGTGGGAGTTCCGCCTGAACGCGGACGACGCGGGCAAGTACGAAGTTGGCGCCGAAATCACCGCCGAAGCCGTGTTCACCGTCGGTCAGACGGTCGACGTCGCCGGCGTGTCGAAGGGCAAGGGCTTCCAGGGCACCATCAAGCGTCACCATTTCAAGATGGGCGACGCCACGCACGGTAACTCGCTGTCGCATCGCGCCCCGGGCTCGATCGGCCAGCGCCAGACGCCGGGCCGCGTGTTTCCTGGCAAGAAGATGGCGGGCCACATGGGTGCGGTCAATCGCACCGTGCAGGGCCTGGAAGTGGTCAAGGTCGACGCCGAGCGTCATCTGATCGCGGTCAAGGGCGCAGTCCCTGGCGCGACCGGTGGCGACGTCGTGATCCGTCCGACGACCAAGGGTTGAGGAGAGACGCCATGGAACTTAACGTTATTGGCGCCAAGTCGCTCACCGTGTCGGACGACGTGTTCGGCGGCGAGTACAAGAAGGCCCTCGTGCACCAGGTCGTCACCGCCTACCAGGCGGGCGGTCGTGCAGGCACCAAGGCGCAGCTGTCGCGCGGTGAACTGTCGGGTACCACGAAGAAGTTCAAGAAGCAGAAGGGCGGCGGCGCCCGTCACGGCGACTACCGTGCCCCGATCTTCGTCGGCGGCGGTGTGACGTTCGCGGCCAAGCCGCGCAGCTTCGAGCAGAAGGTCAACCGCAAGGCCTACCGCGTTGCGATCCGTTCGATCATCGCCGAGCTGAACCGTCAGGATCGCCTGAAGGTCGTCTCCGAGCTGTCGATCGACAAGCCCAGCACCAAGGGCATGATCGCCAAGCTGGCCGAGCTCGAAGTCAAGGGTCGCGTGCTGCTGGTGTCGGAAGACGCCACCGAGGCGCTGTACCTGTCCGCCCGCAACATTCCGTACATCCACGTCGTCGACGTGCTGGCCCTGAATCCGGTCAGCCTGGTCGGCAGCGACTACGTCGTCATGACGGTGGACGCGGTCAAGAAGGTCGAGGAGTGGCTCGCATGAGCACCGAACGCACGCTCAACACGCTTCGCGCGCCGCACATCTCCGAGAAGTCGGCTCGCCTTGCTGAGAACAACCAGTACGTTTTCGTCGTGGCGCCCGAGGCGACCAAGGCCGACGTCCGCGCCGCGGTGGAACACCTCTTCGACGTCAAGGTCGTGGACGTGAACCTCGTGAACACGAAGGGCAAGGTCAAGTCGTTCCGCTTCCGCACTGGCAACCGCCAGGGCAAGCGTAAGGCCTACGTGCGCCTCGCCGATGGTCACACGATCGACGTGTCGGCCAAGGCCTGAGCCAGGAGTTGAATTGAGATGGCACTGATCACTCACAAGCCGACCTCCCCGGGCCGCCGCGACGCAGTCAGCGTGCGGACCGAAGGTCTGCACAAGGGCGCACCGTATGCGCCCCTGACCGAATCGCAGGCGAAGACCGGCGGCCGCAACCACTTCGGTCGCATCACCACGCGTCATCGCGGCGGCGGTCACAAGCAGGCTTACCGCATCATCGATTTCAAGCGCGACAAGGAAGGCATCGCCGCTGTCGTCGAGCGTCTGGAATACGACCCGAACCGCACCGCGCACATCGCGCTGCTGTGCTACGCCGACGGCGAGCGCCGCTACATCATCGCGCCGAAGGGCGTGGCGGTGGGCGACCGTCTCGTGTCGGGTTCCGACTCCCCGATCAAGCCGGGCAACTGCCTGCCGCTTCGTTCGATCCCGGTCGGTTCCACCATCCACTGCATCGAGATGAAGCCGGGCAAGGGTGCGCAGATCGCGCGTTCCGCCGGTGCCTCGGTCCAGCTGGTGGCTCGCGAGCAGGGCTACGCCACGCTGCGCCTCCGCTCCGGCGAAATGCGCCGCGTGCCGGTCGAGTGCCGCGCCACCATCGGCGAAGTCGGCAACTCGGAGCACAGCCTGCGCAAGCTCGGCAAGGCCGGCGCCAAGCGTTGGAAGGGCATCCGCCCGACCGTCCGCGGCGTGGTCATGAACCCGGTCGACCATCCGCATGGCGGTGGTGAAGGCCGTACCTCCGGCGGCCGTCATCCGGTCAGCCCGTGGGGCACGCCCACCAAGGGTTACAAGACGCGCAACAACAAGCGCACCCAGCAGTTCATCGTGCGTCGTCGCAAGTAATAGGAAACGATCATGCCGCGCTCTCTAAAGAAAGGTCCGTTCGTTGACCTGCACCTCGTAAAGAAGGTGGAAGCCGCCGTTTCCGCCAACAACAAGCGTCCGATCAAGACCTGGTCGCGTCGTTCGATGATCCTGCCGGAGATGGTCGGTCTGACCATCGCCATCCACAACGGCCGCCAGCACGTGCCTGTGTTGATCAACGAGAACATGGTCGGGCACAAGCTCGGCGAGTTCGCGGTGACCCGCACGTACAAGGGCCACGCCGGCGACAAGAAGGGCAAGTGATGAGCACCGAAGCCAAAGCGATCCTGCGCAGCGCCCGCATCTCGGCGCAGAAGGCACGCCTGGTGGCTGACCTGGTCCGCGGCATGCCCGTGGGCCGAGCCAGCGACGTGCTCGCCTTTACCAACAAGAAAGCCGCCCACCTTGTCCGCAAGGTACTGCTCTCCGCCGTCGCCAATGCCGAGAACAACCTCGGTGCCGACGTCGACGAGCTCAAGGTGGCCCGCATCTTCGTCGACGAAGGTCCGGCGATGAAGCGCATGTACGCCCGCGCCAAAGGTCGCGGTTCGCGCATCCTGAAGCGCACCAGCCACATCACTGTGGTTGTCGGCAACTGACTGGGGTAAGAAACGATGGGTCATAAAGTTCATCCCACCGGTATCCGCCTCGGCATTGCCAAGGACTGGAACTCGAAGTGGTACGCCAACAAGGGCGAATATGCCCAGTACCTCGCTGCTGACCTCAAGGTCCGCGAGATGCTGCGCAAGAAGCTCGCTGCCGCCGGTATCTCGAAGATCCAGATCGAGCGCCCGGCCAAGACCGCCCGCGTGACGATCCACACGGCCCGTCCGGGCGTGGTGATCGGCAAGAAGGGTGAGGACATCGAGAAGCTGCGCAAGGAAGTCACCGACATGATGGGCGTCCCGACGCACATCAACGTCAGCGAAGTCCGCAAGCCGGAACTCGACGCCCAGCTCGTCGCCGAGTCGATCGCCCAGCAGCTCGAGCGTCGCATCATGTTCCGCCGCGCCATGAAGCGCTCGGTCGGCAACGCGATGCGCCTCGGTGCCCTCGGCATCAAGATCAACGTCTCCGGTCGTCTGAACGGTGCCGAGATCGCGCGCTCCGAGTGGGCTCGCGAAGGTCGCGTCCCGCTGCATACCCTGCGTGCGGACATCGACTACGGTACCGCCGAAGCGAAGACCCAGTACGGCATCATCGGTGTCAAGGTGTGGGTCTACAAGGGCGAGATCTTCGATCTGGCGGCCGCCACGGCCGAGTCGAAGGAAGAACAGCAGCCTCAGCAGTCGTCGCGTCGCGAGGGTGGTGAAAACCGCCGTGAGCGCGGCGAGCGCTCTGCCAAGTAAGGAGCGTTGCCATGTTGCAACCGAAGCGTACCAAGTTCCGCAAAATGCATAAGGGCCGCAACGACGGCCTGGCGTTCAACTCCAACCTCGTGAGCTTTGGCGAGTACGGCCTGAAGGCGACGACGCACGGTCAGCTGACCGCGCGCCAGATCGAAGCGGCCCGCCGTTGTATCACGCGCTACGTGAAGCGTGGCGGCAAGCTCTGGATCCGCGTGTTCCCGGACAAGCCGATCACCCGCAAGCCCATCGAAGTCCGAATGGGTGCCGGTAAGGGTGGCGTCGAGTTCTGGGTGGCTCTGATCCAGCCGGGCCGCATGCTTTATGAAATCGAAGGTGTCGACGAGGCAACCGCGCGCGAGGCAATGCGCCTGGCTGCCGCCAAGCTCTCGGTCCAGACCCAGTTCGTGTCCAGGGCGGTGATGTGATGGCCATCAAAGAAATCAAGAACAAGTCGGCGGAAGAGCTGAATCAGCATCTGCTGGACCTTCGCAAGGAGCAGTTCAATCTGCGCATGCAGAAGGGCTCCGGCCAGCTCACCCAGCCACACCAGCTGCGCCGCGTCAGGCGCGACATCGCCCGCACGAAGTTCGTGCTCGGCGCGAAGAAGTAAGGGACGGCTGATATGAGCGATAACCAGAAAACGGCGCGTACCCTCGAAGGCCGCGTCATCAGCAACAAGATGGCCAACACGGTCACGGTGCTGATCGAGCGTCAGGTGCAGCATCCGCTGCTCGGCAAGATCATCCGCCGCTCCACGAAGCTCCACGCGCACGACGAAACGGGTGCGAACGAGGGCGACGTGGTCCGTATCGCGGAGTGCCGTCCGCTGTCGAAGACCAAGCATCACCGCGTGGTCGAAATCGTCACGCGCGCTGAAGTTTAAGGAGAGCTGCGATGATTCAGATGCAAAGCACGCTTTCCGCGGCGGACAACAGCGGCGCGAAGGAACTGATGTGCATCAAGGTGCTGGGCGGCTCCAAGCGCCGTTATGCCAGCGTCGGCGATGTCATCAAGGTGACCGTCAAGGACGCCATTCCCCGCGGTAAGGTCAAGAAGGGCGAGGTGTACAACGCCGTGGTGGTTCGTACCGCCAAGGGTGTGCGCCGTGCCGACGGTTCGCTGATCCGTTTCGACGGGAACGCGGCCGTGCTCCTCAACAACAAGCTCGAGCCGATCGGCACCCGTATCTTCGGGCCGGTTACCCGCGAGCTGCGCAGCGAGAAGTTCATGAAGATCGTCTCGCTCGCGCCTGAAGTGCTCTGAGCGGAGGCCAGACCATGAACCGTATCCGCAAGGGTGATAACGTCATCGTCATCACCGGTAAGAACAAGGGCCAGCGCGGCGACGTGCTGCGCGTCGACGGCGACCGCGTGGTCGTCTCGAACGTGAACCTGATCAAGCGCCACACCAAGCCGAACCCCCAGGCCAACCAGCCGGGCGGGATCGTCGAGCGTGAGGCCTCGATCCACATCTCCAATGTCCAGCTCTTCAACTCCGCCTCGAACAAGGGCGAGCGCGTTGGCACCAAGACGCTCGAGGACGGGCGCAAGGTGCGCGTGTTCCGTTCGGGCGAAGTGGTCGACGCGTAAGGAACCGAAGTCATGACCCGCCTTGAAACGTTTTACAAAGAGTCGGTAATGCAGAAGCTCACTGAGCGCTTCGGTTACCAGAACGTCATGGAAGTCCCGCGCATCACGAAGATCACGCTCAACATGGGCGTCGGCGAAGCCGCCGGTAACAAGAAGATCCTCGAGAACGCGGTCGCCGACATGACCAAGATCGCCGGCCAGAAGCCGATCACGACGAAGGCCCGCGTGTCGGTCGCTTCGTTCAAGATTCGCGACGGGTGGCCGATCGGTTGCAAGGTCACGCTTCGTCGTGCCCAGATGTGGGAATTCCTGGACCGCCTGATCAACATCTCGCTGCCGCGTACGCGCGACTTCCGTGGTGTCTCGGGCCGTGCCTTCGATGGCCGCGGTAACTACAACTTCGGCATCAAGGAACAGATCATCTTCCCGGAAATCGACTTCGATCAGGTCGACGCGCTGCGTGGCATGGATATCTCCATCACCACCACCGCCAAGACCGACGAAGAAGCCAAGGCGCTGCTGGAAGCCTTCAGCTTCCCGTTCCGCAACTGATAGGTAGAACATGGCCAAGACCTCGATGATCGAGCGCGACCTCAAGCGCTCCAAGCTCGTCAAGAAGTACGCCGCCAAGCGCGCCGAACTGAAGGCGATCGTCCTGAGCGCCACCGCCTCGTATGACGAGAAGATGGAAGCCCAGACCAAGCTGCAGAAGCTTCCGCGCGATGCCAGCCCGGCGCGCCAGCGTAACCGCTGCGCCCTGACCGGCCGCCCGCGCGGCGTCTACAGCAAGTTCGGCCTGGGTCGCAACAAGCTCCGCGAAGCCACCATGCGTGGCGACGTGCCGGGCCTGCGCAAGGCTAGCTGGTAAAAAACTCGCCAACGGCGGGTCAAGCTGTTATAGCTGTCTCTTATACACATCT